>NZ_JACHGW010000004.1:600000-866047 GCF_014202505.1 Armatimonas rosea
AGGCGATTGCCGACGGCTACTGGCGTATCTCCCACCGGTTCTGGACCTACGAGATCCACACGCGCCCGCCCGAGCCGCTGGAGAGCATCCGCGAGCTCCTCTGGAAGCAGACTCTCGACGAGGCGGGGGTCGCGCACGCACCCGCACAGCTCAAGCTGCTTGCGGCCCGCTACGGCGAGGCACGGGAGAAGACCCCGCCGCCTTTTCCCGATGCCGAGCACACGCTTGCGCAGCTCAAGGCGCGCGGCCTGAAGCTGGGGATGGTCACCAACGGAGTCTCGGAGTCGCACACGGGCAAGCTGGCACGGCTGGGGCTGGGGCACTTTTTCGACACCGTGCTCATGCCCGACCTGACCGGCTTCGCCAAGCCCGACCCGCGCCAGTTCCACCTGGCTTGTGAGCGTCTGGGCGTGCTCCCAGAGCACACCGCCCATATCGGCGACTCGCTGGTCTCGGATATCGGCGGCGCACGGGGCGCGGGCCTCACGGCGATCTGGTACAACCCGGAGAACAAGCCCCGCCCCGAGTCGGCTACGGAGCCACACCACACGGTCCAAACCCTCGCCGAGCTACTGGAGATCACCGGCTAGCGATCCGGCCGCCTCCCCCACGGCGACAGCGCCGTAACCCCCTCCGGCTCCGCGAAGGGGGTATGGCCGGCTAGACCGTCCAGCCCTTCGGAAACTTCGGGCGAACCAGGGCGCTGGCCTTCGCGCTACTGGCCTTGAGCGTTTTCGAGTCCCAGTCGAAGCCCTCTTGTGCGCGGTAGGCGACATTCCCCAGGAGCACGGTCTCGGTCATCGGGCCGGAGTAGCCAAAGTGGCAGGTTGCCGGCGTGCCCCCCGCGATCGCCTCAAGCCACTCTTTGTGGAAGCCCGGCGACTTCTTCAGCTTGACGCTGGGCTCGCCCTCCACCCCGATCAGCTGCGCCTTATCAAAGCCGCAGAGGAGCATCCCCTTCTCCCCGATAAAGAGATTGTTCATCCCCTTACCATCGAGATTTTTCTCCTTCAGGATCGCAGGGGTCCCCTGGTACCAGTGGAGCGTGATGTCCTTCTCGTACTTGAAGCTGACATGGAACTTGGTGGGCGTGGTCACCGCATGCACCGGGTCACCGTCGTGGTAGTCCACCCGGCTGGGGTAGGTCAGACCCAGCGCCCAGAACGGGATATCGAGGATATGGCAGCCCCAGTTGCCCGCCTCACCGGTGCCGTAGTCCCAGAAGAAGCGCCACTTGTAGGGGACGATATCGGGGGTGTAGGGCCGCTGTGGACCGGGGCCAAGCCAGAGATCGTACTTGAGGGTGCTGGGGACGGGCGGCATATCCGTGGGGACGGGCGGCATGCCGCGGCTACTGGCGATCCAGCTATGCACCTCGGTGACCTTGCCGATCAGCCCGGACTGGACAATCTCGACTGCCTTATGGAGCGCCGGTAGCGTGTGGCGCTGCACCCCGAGCTGGGTGGCGACTTTCTTCTCCGCCGCCAGCTTGGTGAGCTCACGCACCTCCCAGACCGAGTGGGCCATGGGCTTCTCCAGGTAGACATGCTTGCCCATCGAGAGTGCACGGTAGGCGGGGTGAAAGTGCGTGTGGTCCGGGGTGGCGATCACGACCGCCTCGATCTCCTTGCCCATCTTGTCGAACATCTCGCGCCAGTCGTAGAACTTCTTTGCACCCGGGAACCGCGCGTAGACCTTCCCCGCCCGCTCATCGTCCACGTCACACAGCGCGACAAAGCTCTCCGCGGGGACCAGCTTTGCCAGCTCATTGACCGAGAAGGTCCCCTGCCCCCCGATCCCAATCACGGCGATCCGCACCGGGCGGCTCGGTGGTTGGGCCTGCGCCTCGGTCGTTCCTAGTGCCAGTGCGGCACTCCCCAAAAGTAGCTCTCGTCGGTTTAGCTCCTGCGACATTCCTGACTCTCCTCCTTAAAAATCTGGTCTACAGAGTACCACAAAAGCTGGTATTGACTTAATAGAAAACAACACATAATGAAGGCTAGATTATGGAAGAGCCTCTCTCCGCGTGCGAGAAGATCACACAGCTCTGTGAGCAGGTCAAGGGTCTCCTTGCCCACGACTCCCAGCAGGCGCTCTGTCTGGCACAGCAGGCCCTCGCGCTGGCACAACAGATCGAGGCACCGCGACGACTCCTGCTCCAAGCCCTGATCTGCCGTGGGGGGGCACAGCGCTTCTGCGGAGACTTAGATGCCTCGTTTGAGGACTACTCGGAGGTGCTCGCACAGTGCCGCGACCAGGGCAGTGAGCTCGATGACCTGCACGCCTCCGCGCTCTTGGGGCTGGGGATTGTCTACCGTAACCGCGCCGACTACCGCCAGGCGCTGGACTGCTATCAGCAGGGGCTGGAGCGGGCACGGCGTAGCGGGGCAAAACGGATCGAGAGTACGCTCCTCAATGGTCTGGGAAATGTCCATAGTGTCCTGGGAAGCCACACCGAGGCGGTGGGCTACTACCTCCAGGCCCTCACCCTCGCCCGAGAGCAAGCCGATCCCCAAGCCGAGCTGGTGATGCTGGGCAACCTGGGCTTTCTCTTTGAGGAGATGGGAGACTTTGAGCAAGCCCTTACCTACTACGAGCAGGCTCTGGTACAGTCGGATCGGGTCAAGGACCGCTACTTCCGGGTCAGTATCTTAAGCAATAAGTGCAGTAGCCTGCGCCAGCTCGGACGCTTCGAGCAAGCGCTCTCTGCGGGACTGCAGGCACACCGAGAGGCGCTTGAGAGTGGCAATGAGATGCGCCGGGCCCCGACGCTCCAGGTGCTCGCGGCCCTCTACAAAGACATCGGCGAGTACGAGCAGGCCGAGCAACGGATCCAAGAAGCGATCCAGATCTACAAGGTGGTCGGGAACCTGCGGCATCTCCCGGAGGCACTCCGGCTTCAGGGAGGGCTGGCGAGCCTGCGGGGGGAGCACGCCCTGGCCGAAGCCGCCTTTCTCGCCGCTCTGGAGCGCACCCAGACCGAGGGCGACCCGAAAGAAGAGGCCGCGGCCCACCAGGCGCTGGCGGAGCACTTTGAGAGTCGTGGCGAGCTGGGCAAGGCGCTCCCCCACTTCAAGGCCTACCACGCCCTGGAGCAGCGCCTCCGGCGGGAGCAGGTGCAGCTCGTGCTCGCGTCGCGCCTCACGGACAGGGAGAACGAGGTCGCCCGGAAAGACGCCGAGCTCCAGCGCCTCCGCAATGGCGAGCTCGCGGAGCTAGTCGCGGCCTTGGAGCGGGCCAACCAGCAAAAAGAGGTTCTTCTGGTCCAGCTCTCCCAGCAGGCGATTGAAGACCCGCTCACCGGGCTCTACAACCGGCGCTACCTTGAGGAGTACCTGCCCCGCGAGCTCCAGTTCGCCCAGCGCCAGAAACAGGTGCTCGCCCTCGCCCTCGCCGACCTGGATAACTTTAAGCAGATCAACGACCACTTCAGCCACGAGGTGGGTGACCAGGTGCTCAAGATTGTCTCCCAGATCTTTCGCAAGCACAGCCGCAAGAGCGATGTGGTGATCCGCTACGGCGGCGAGGAGCTGCTCTTGGTGATGCCCGAGACCGACTCAACCCAGGGCCGCGATGTCTGTGAGCGTATCCGCAGAGCGGTGGAGAGCCACCCCTGGAAGCACTTCCACCCCGACCTCCACGTCACGCTCAGCATGGGGCTCAGCGACAGCCGCACGCGCTCCCCCCGGCGCCTCCTACAGCACGCAGACAAGATGCTCTATGTCGCCAAGAACGCGGGCAAGAACCAAGTCGCTGCCTGACCTAAACACAGGGCCTCGCAATGACCTATAATGGAGCGTGAACCTAACTCTTGCGCTTAGCCGCCGTACGCTTCCCTGGCTCGCCCTTCCCGCTCTGGCCGCTGGTGTGGCCTTTCTCGGTCCCCGGCTCCTCCCCGCTGCCCAGGCGCAGCCCCCCGCCGAGGCCGCCTTTCCTTTCGCCCTCCCCTGGGACGACTCCAGCGCGAGCGTGACCAGTGTTGCCGCTCTCAACCCGGCACCCCTGACCGCGGCGCACCAGCTCACCGCCAAGAACGGCCACTTCTACGACTCCACGGGCCGGCGGGTGCGCTTTGTGGGGATGAGTATCGGTGCGGCGGCGGCGTTTCCCAGCAAGGCCGATGCGCCCAAGATCGCGGCGCGCCTGCATAAGTTCGGGGTCAATCTCGTGCGTCTGCACCACCTGGATGCCCAGTGGTCGACTCCCAATATCTTCAACCACAAGGGGCCCTACACCACGAGTGCCGCCCCCGATCCTCAGAGCCTGGACCTCTTGGAGTTCTTTATCGCGGAGCTGAAGAAGAACGGTATCTATGTCGACCTGAACCTACATGTCTCCCGCGAGTGGCTCCCCGGCGATGGCTTTCCCCCCGGTAAGCTCCCCGAGCTCGGCAAGGTGGTCGCCTACTTCCATCCCCGGGCAATCGCGCTCCAGAAGCAGTTCGCCACCCAGATGCTGAGCCATAAGAGCCCCTACACCGGCCAGCCGCTCGCCACCGATCCCGTGCTTGCCCTGGTCGAGCTCAACAACGAAGACTCCTTGGTCGGCTCGTCGGGGCAGGCCGAGGCGCTCCCCCCGGCGGTCCGCAAGCCGCTGGAAGACGGCTGGCGTGCCTATCTGCTCCAAAAGTACGGCACGACCGAGGCGCTCAAGAAGGCATGGAACCGCTCGGCGGCACTCGGCCCGGAGCAGCTAAAGCGCGAGCCTAGCGCCTGGACCTCCGAGGCCCAAGGTCAGACAAAGCTCACGGTCACCCCGGTGAGTGCTGCGGGGCAGACCAATGCGCCATCGGGGACGGTACTCCAGCTCGCCCCGGAAAAAATCGACAGCACCAACTGGCATGTTCAGCTCCACCAGACCGGCCTCACGCTAGACACCGGCAAGACCTACACCGTGTCGTTTACCGCACGGGCATCGGCGCCTCGGACCGTCTTTGTCAACGCGCGTCTGGACCAAGCGCCGTGGAGCATGGTCGGGCTCGATACCAGTATCGGGCTGGACACGCAGTGGAAGCGCTACTCCTTCACCTTTGTTGCCAATGGCAGTGTCGTCCCCGGCCACTGTCGGCTCTCCCTGATGCTGGGCGATAGCACGGCGAGCGTCTTTCTGGGCGAGTGGAGCCTTCGCCCGGGCAGTGGCGGGGTCTCTCTCGCGCCGGGCCAGCGCCTGGAGGCGGGCAATCTCGGGCTCGGGCAGGTCAGCGGCTCTCCGGCGGGCGTGGACTACACCCACTACCTCATGACCGTCGAGGACCGCTACTGCACCGCACTGAAAGCAGCGATCTCGGCGACCGGCTGCAGGGCGGCGGTTGCCTGCTCCCAGGCCAGCTACGGCGGGATCGCGGGGGCCTACCGGGAGTCGAAGCTGGACTGGGTGGACATGCACGCCTACTGGCAGCACCCCAGCTTCCCCGGCACGGCCTTCGACCCCAACAACTACCGGATCGAGAACACCCCCATGACCGCAAGCTCCGCCGCGGGTGTCCTCGATGGGCTCGCGATGCACCGGGTGGCAGGGAAGCCCTTCACGGTCAGCGAGTACGACCACCCCGCTCCCAGCGAGTACAGCGCCGAGATGGTCCCCTTGATCTTCGCCTACGCCGCCTGGCAGGACTGGGATGGGGTCTTTCTCTTCGCCTACGAGACCGCCCGAAGCGAGAAGATCACCGGCTTCTTCGACCAGCAGCTCCACCCGGGCAAGCTAGGCTTTCTCCCCGCAGCGGCGTCGCTCTTCCTTCGGGGAGATCTCGCGCCCGCACCCAATGCCATCCAGCTCACGGTCCCGAAGAACCGGGTCGCGGGTCTCAAGGGGCTGGGCTCGGACTATGCCTTCTGGGGACTGGCCCAGACCCGCTACTTGCAAGGCAGCCTCAAGAACGCCCCAGAGCGAGTCGATGCCAAGAGTTTCCTGACGTTTCGGGCGGCCGTGCGCTTTGAGAGCGACCCTGGCCCCCTCGCGCTGGGCATCCAGAACCTCAAGCCCGAGAGCGAGGGCTTTGTCTGGGACCACTCCGCGCAGCAAGTGCGGGTGAGCTCCCCTGCCTCGAAGGCACTGATGGGCAAGCTCGGAGGCCATGCGAGCCGTGTCGCCGGCTTTGTCGCCGAGGTGGCACCGTCGGCGCGCAACTTCGCCGTCCTGACCCTCACCAGTCGGGATGGCAAGCCCACGCAAGAGTCGAGCTCGTTGCTCCTGACAGCTCTAGACAAGGCGGAGAACCCAGGCCTTCAGTGGAACAAAGAGCGCACCTTTGCCGCCGAAGCCTGGAAATCCGGCCCGACACAGCTCAGTGTCCCCACAGCGACCCTCCACATTGCGACTTTGGCACAAAACTTGACAGTCTGGGCACTTGATAACACAGGTAGGCGCGTCAAAGAGATTCCCGCCACTCTAGAGAATGGCACTCTGACACTGGCAATCGGTCCTGAGCACAAGACGCTCTGGTACGAGCTGGTAAAAAACTAGATAGCTCTCCTAGACGACTCGCAGACAAAACAGACTCGAAGCTACCCATCCTAAGGACATCCTATGCGTTTCCCTCTACATAAAGTTCTCTCTCTTGCCGCGACACTCTCCCTTCTCACCACCTCCGTACGTGCACAGACCGTCAGCGTAGGTTACTTCGACCTCGGGTCTGAAGGCTTTGTCAACACAACCTACCACGGCTCCGGCAACGGTTTTATCAACCTAGGCACTATTAATAGCAGCTTTCTAGGAGCGGGAACGGGCCAGACAGGGGATGCCATCATTGTCACCCCCATCTCAGATCCTGTGCTCCACTTCAATACCTACAACCTCTATAACTTCAATCTCCAGACCATCACCTCGGTGACATTCCGTCTGCCCCAGTACGCCCCCACCGATCCCAACTACCGCAAGCTTGGCTTTCTCGATACGGGTGCCACTACCTTCGGAATCGGAAACGCGGGGGCGTTTAATGTCTCTTACGCTGATCCCCTCACCGGTACCTACAATGGCGATGGCCCTCTCGCTTTCCAGAATCTCCCTGTCTATAGCACCCTCCACTTCTGGGGCGGCGGGATCACCAATAACACTACGGGCAACTTTAGCTTCTATGCGGCCTACCCCGCCACCAATGGGCTGACAGCGTTTATCATGGATGTGGCCCCCGGTTTCGGCACACCCAGCAGCACGCCTAACACCACGTTCTTTAATACCGCGACCAACCCGAGTGGTGGTATCGTCCCTGCAGCTGTCACACCGGAGCTTCCGGGGGCGGCGCTGTTTGTTCCCGCCCTTCTCCCCGTTGTTCTCGTGGCGCGGCGGAGACGGCGCTCGTAGCGGGTATACTCTCCCCTGGTGTTTACCGAGCAAGAACGTTACTTCCTCTTCACAGATATTGAGGGCAGCACCCCCCTTTGGGAGCGCTTTCCAGTCGCGATGCAGACAGCCCTTGCGCGCCACGATTCCCTCCTCCGGGAGGCAGCCGCGGCAAACGAGGGCCGGGTCTTCAAGACCATCGGCGATGCTTTCTGTATCGCCTTTCCTACCCTGGCCGACGCGCTCCGGGGCGCACTTCAGGCACACCAGGCACTCTACGCTCAAGACTGGGGCCAGGTGGGCACGGTTCGGGTGCGATTGGCGATCCACGGCGGCACGGTGCAGGAGCGCGACGGCGACTATTTTGGGACTCCCTTAAACCGAGTCGCGCGGCTACGGGACGCGGGCCACGGAGGGCAGCTACTCATCTCCGGACACCTTCGTCCCCAGGTCACCGAGCCTGAGTTTGAGACGCTCCAGTGGCTGGACCTGGGCAACCACCGCCTCCGTGGCCTTGAGGAGCCCGAGCCGATCTTTCAGCTAGCCCTGCCCGGTCTCCCCACCGAGTTCCCCCCCCTCAAGACCGAGTCCGCCCACCCCCACAACCTGCCGTCGGAGACCACATCGTTTGTGGGACGGCGGCCCGATATCATCCAGATCCGCAACCTCCTGATCGAGAAAAAAGCCCGCCTGGTCACCCTGACCGGGCTGGGAGGGAGCGGCAAGTCCCGGCTCGCGATCCGGGCGGCGAGTGACATCCTCTGGCGCTACCCCGACGGTATCTGGTATGTCGATGCGGTCTCCCTCTCCCATGTGGAGGAGTTTAGCTCGACTCTCTTGCACGCCTGTGGCCTCACGGAAGACAGCAAGAAGACCGCTCTCCAGCAGCTCTGTGAGCGCTTCAAGAGCAGCAAGGCGCTGATCCTCGTGGACGGTGCCGAGCGCTTCGAAGAGCTCGCCGACGATATCGCGGTCTTGCTTAAGGGAACCGAGCACCTCCAAGTCCTGGCGACCTCGCGGAGTGTGCTCTATCTCAGCATGGAGCACGAGGTGGGGATCGAGCCGCTCACCCTGGCCGAGTCGCGGGAGCTCTTTGTGGAGCGTGCCCAGCAGGCACGCCCCGAGTTTTCCCTCACCACGGAAACAGAGCCGATCCTAGACACCCTCTGCCAGACCCTGGAGGGTGTCCCCCTCTCCATCGAGCTCGCCGCGGCCCAGGTGCGCCTCCACGCCCTCCCCGAGCTACTAGATGCCCTGAGCAAGCGCTTTGAGCTCCTGGCTACCCGCCTGCGCGATATCCACCCGCGCCACCGCTCCCTCCGGAGCACGATCGACTGGAGCTACCAGTCGCTCACACCGGAAGAGCAGGCGCTGTTTCGGAGCCTCTCGTGCTTTGCAGGCAGCTTTAGCACCGAGGCCGCCACCGCAGTCTGTGGCCCTCTCACCCCAGGATCCTCGCTCACCGAGACCCTGGGACGGCTACGAGACAAGAGCCTCCTGCGCCTTGCGGCGGCGCAGCACAGCACACCGACCGAGCCCGTGCGGTATCTCCTCCAGGATAGCCTCCGTGAGTTTGGTGCCGATGCCCTCCGCGAGACCGAGCCCCCGCCCCAGCAAGAGCTGCTCTTTTCGCGCCATAGCCAGTACTACCAGAGCTTGGTGCAGGAGCGTGCACAGGAGCTCCGGGGAGCAGGCCAGCGAGCGGCACTGAGTGCCCTTGAGCGCGATGCCGCCAATATTCGCGCGGTTCAAGAGCGTCTCCTCAGTACCGGTGAGGTCGGGGATGCCGCACGACTCGCGATCCACCTCTGGCGGTTCTGGGAGATCCGCGGCTGGCTCCGCGAGGGCCGAGCTCAGGTCCAGCGCCTCCTCCAGCGAGAGAGCGCACTCGACGACCCACTGACCCTCGCCGAGCTCCTCCTCACGGCCGGTCGTCTGGAGTGGAACAGCGCCAACGCCGCGAAGGCGATCCGCTACCTGGAGCGCAGCGTCGCTCTCAGCTCCCAGCACCCCGAGCCGGAGTCGCAGCTCACGCAGCGCACGGCACTCACGGTCCTTGGCATGATTGCCTATAGCCGTGGCGACCTCCTCGCCTCAGACCAGCACTATGAAGCGGCACTTGCTGTCCCGTCCGAGGACAGGTCGGTGTCGATGGCGCTCAAGACCAACCTGGGCATCAATGCCATGACCCGCGGTGAGAACGACCGTGCGCTACAGCTCTTTGAGGAGTGTCTCGCCTACCGCCAGAGTGTCGGGGACCTGGTCCGGGAGGCACATGCCTGGAACTGTATCGGAGCGACGAGTGCCGCCCTCGGGCAGGTGGAGCGCGCGATTGCGGCCTTTGAGACGAGCCACCAGATGTACGAGGCCTTGGGCGATCCGGTCCATGCGGCCCATGCCCAGATCAACCTCGGCGACCTCGCAGGCCAGAGCGGAGATCCTGCCCGCGCCCAGCAACACTTCGAAGGTGCGCTTGTCGTGCTTCGCCCCCTTGAGGAGTGGCGTGGAATCACCGCCTGCCAGCTAGGACGTGCGGTGCTCGCCTTGCAGCAAGAAGAGCTTGCCGTGGCCCAGGCGCTCGCCCAGGAGGCCTTGCAGATCAGCCAGCAGAACGGCTACCAGGAGAGTGTTGCCCAGGCACAGGAGCTCCTCGCCCTGGCTGCCTTCTTCACCGGCCAGCACGATGCGGCACGCGACAATCTCCAGAGCGCCGAGGCCCTCCGTGACGATATCCAGCTCCCTCGGAGTAGCGCTCAGGAGCAGCTCCTCGCTCCCTTGCTTCAGAGCCGAACCCCGTAGCCTACACAGCGCTGTAACCAAAGCGGAACTTCCGATGATAAAATATCGTAGGTTAAGCAACGGAAGGTAGAGCACAGTGATGCAACGACGGCGTGGGTCTTTTCTTTTTGGCGCGGGGGTCGTCCTGGCCACCGGAGTCGCCTTTGCCGGTGGGGTGCGCCTTCGCCAAGGCCACCAGGCACCGCGAACCACAACCCTAGAGGCGGCTCCCGGGCGAGCCCAGGTGGCGGAGAACGGGCATGCCGTGACTCCCCGTGGGAGCGAGGCGCAGGACCTAGGGGGAACCTTTGAGACGGTCTACGCCCTGGTCAAGGAGCAGTACTACGACAAGCTTCCCACCGACACCAAGATGTCCCAGAGCAGTGTCAAGCTCATGCTCGCCGCTCTGGAAGACCCGAACTCCTACTACCTAGAGCCCGAGCAGCGCTCGCTCTTCGAGGCCGAGGCGCAGGGGCGCTTTAGCGGGATCGGGGCGGCGCTAAGCCTCCAGTCCACCAAGACCAACGGCTACACGGACTACAAGATCACCGTAGTCGCTCCCTTGCCCGGGTCACCGGCAGAGAAGGCGGGCCTCAAGCCAGGGGATATCATCACCCATGTCGATGGCAAGTGGGTCCTGGGCTACGACCCCCTGCTCTCCTTTGCCAAGGTCGCCCAGCAGTTCCAGAACCGCGAGGTCGATGAGAAGGTCTACGAGAAGGCCCGAACGAGTGCCCGCGACCGAATCACCGGGGGAATTCGCCTCCACGCCGCAGAGATGCTGCTCCGCGGCGACAAGCTCCTGGCCAAGACCATCGCGGCTAAGGACTCCTACTCGCTCACCGTCCAGCGCAAGGGCCAGAGCGCCCCACTCAAAGTGGAGATTACGCCGGACACGACCACCGCTCCCACGCTAGCCAGCAAGTCTCTGTCGGGTAAGGCCAGCTACCTCAAGCTCCCCTATCTCAGCCAGGGCAGCGACGAGGCAGTCGCCACCGCCCTGAAGGCACTCCCAGCGGATAGCGCCGGCCTCGTGCTCGATCTCCGTGGCAACCCCGGGGGCTCGTTTGAGGCGATGCAGCGGATCGCGGGGTTGCTTGCGGGACGCGGGGTGGTCGCCCAAGAAGTGGGACAAGCCGGCAAGAAGAACAACCTCCTCGCCGCCGATGCCGCAGTCTTTAAGGGCCCCCTCACCGTGCTGGTCGATGGCGGAACGGCCTCGACCGCGGAGGCGCTTGCCGCCTGCCTGAGCGAGCGCGGAGGGGCGACTCTTGTCGGTGAGAAGACCTTTGGAGACGCTCTCGTGCAAGGGATGTACCGGATGGAGGATGGCTCCGCCTTTACGCTGATCACGGGCAAGCTCGTCAGTAGCAAGGGAGTCGCTTGGAGCGGCGTGGGGCTCAGTCCCCAGGTAGCTGTCGCGTCGGGAACCCCGGAGTCCGAGCTACTCGCCCGCGCGGTCGCGACCCTCAAGAGTCGCCCCCAAGTCGCCGCCACGGCTCCGACCGGAGGGAAGGGTTAATCATGGTACGCAGTGTTATCAAGGGAATCGCCGCCACGAGCCTGATCGGGGCCGCGTTCTTCAGTGGCTTCAATAGCCAGGCCCTCCTCGGCCGCAAAGAGGACCCGCTCCGCACCACGCCCCTCCTGCTGGCCACCCGCCTGAGCGAGGCAACCCGGCCCGCATCGGCCAAGGCCGGCTCCAGCGATCTCTCGCCCATCGACACCTACCACAGTGTCCTGGAGAAGATCATCAGCGAGTACGGCACCCCGCCCACCGAGCCCAAGGCCCTGGGAAAATGGCGCGATCGGCTACGCTACGCGGGGATCGAGGGGATGCTTCTGGCGATCGGGGACCGCTACACCGAGTACTGGGACCCCGAGGAGTTCAAGCGTAACATGGAGGATACGCAGGGACGCTTCTTCGGGATCGGGGCACGGCTGGATGTCACCACCGACAAGAAATACCCGATGATCATCGAGCCGATCGAGAACTCCCCCGCCTGGCGCGCCAAGCTCAAGCCCGGCGATGCCATTACGTCGGTGGATGGCAAGTCCGCGCTCCTCTCGGACCAGCAGCACCTCGACGATGTGATCAAGCGCATCAAGGGCGAGGAGGGCACCAAGGTCAAGCTGACAATCCGCCGTGGCACCGAGGTGAAGGACTATGTCTTTGTCCGAGCTCAGGTCAACTCCCCGGTGATCGACTCGTGGATGCAGGACGAGGCCGCCAAGATCGGCTACATCCGCCTGGACCTCTTTAGCGAGGAGGCCGATACGCAGTTTGGGATCGCCCTGGAGCGACTCCAGCGCCAGGGGATGAAGGCCCTGATCTTCGACCTGCGCAACAACCCTGGAGGGATGCTCCATGTGGCACAAGACCTGGCATCGCGCTTCCTCCCCGGCGGACCGGTGACCTGGCTCAAGGAGAAGAACGGCCAGATGCGCTCGCTGGATGTCAACACGAGCCTGCGCCGCGGCCCACTCGCGGCCGGCAAGATTCCCACAGTCGTGCTGGTCAACGGCGGCTCCGCCAGCGCGTCGGAGATTGTCTCCGGTGCGGTCCAAGACGGCGGCGCGGGCTTCTTGGTCGGAACGCGCACCTTTGGCAAGGGCCTCGTGCAGACCATCATCCCGCTGCAAGAGGGCGAGGGCGCGGTCAAGATCACGACCCAGCGGTACTACACCCGCAACAAGCGCGATATCAACACCTTCCGCGATGAGTCCGGCGCGGTCACCAAGCTCGGCGGTGTCAAGCCGGACATGGTCCTCACCGAGACCGACAAGGATATCGAGGCACAGTGGAACGCCCTGCGCGACAAGCCCTTCGACCGTAAAGCCGCCGCGAAGTTCAGCCCACAGGTTGCCAAGGGGATCGAGCTCCTCAAGGCACGCATGGCGGGCAAGCCCTGGCCCAAGTCGGAGAAGGACCTCCCCGACAAGCCCGAGAAGTCGGAGACCGTCAGCGCCAAGCCTAAGGACGCGGTCGGCCCGTACTCCAAGCCGACTCACGAGCCCAAGCTCACCGAGTAGAACATAAAAAAATCAGAGGGGGTGCCCCGAGGGCACCCCCTCTGTGTCATAATTGGTTAGATGAAGCACACCCTCGACTCTTCGCTAGCCTGTCCCAGCTGCGGTGCCCAGGCGCGTGTCTTTAAGAACGGGCAGAGCACCTGTGCCTACTGCGGAGCGACACTTCCTCCTCTTCCCTTCACCCACCCCGGCGGCAGGTTTCCGCACACCTCCCCTCTCCGCATCGGCATGAAGGCAAGGCTCGGTGGGCGCGAGTATGTCGCGGTGGGCCGCCTTCTCTTCCGCGATTCCGAGGGCTACACCTGGGAAGAGTGGGTCCTGCTCTCCCAAGATGGCGATGCCCAGTACCTGGAGTTCGACGAGGGCAAGTGGAAGCTCACCCACTACTGGCCCGATGGCGACGACTCGGTGCAGGTGCGCTCCTACACCGAGGGACAGCCCGTCACTCTGGGCAACAAGGCTTATATCGTCACCTCTGTCGGAGTCGCGACGGTCACAGGAGTCGAGGGCGAGATCCCTTGGCCGGTCCGCGTGGGCGAGAGTAGCCCCTACGCCGACTTTGGCTCCGGCGACACGATCTTCTCGGTCGAGCAGACCAGCGAGGGGATCGAGTGGTTTCGCGGACGGCACCTCGATGCCGCCGAGGTCTACACGGTCTTTGGACTCCAAAAAGAGGCCCAAGGTGAGCTGAAGAAAGAAGAGGTTCAGGGCGACAAGCGGCGCTTTGGGTGCCTCTGGCTCAACCTCTCGCTCCTCGCGTTTATCTTGTGCGCGGTCGCCTCGGGAACGCCGGGGCACCAGGTCTACAGCACCCAGCTCACGGCGGATCAAGTGGCCGAAGAAGGCTCGGTGGTGGGGCCCTTCGCGCTCACAAAGACCGGTGCTCCCCACCGCCTCTACCTCTCCACAGGCTCGCTCAGCCAGACATCGGTGTGGGTGCAGGGGGTGCTCGAGGATACCAGCGGGCCGGTCTTTGAGGCAGAGCAAGAGTTCTGGGACGAGACGGGCTACGACGATGGCCCGTGGCACGAGTGGGTGACCGAGTCCCATGCGGACTTTCGCCTGGCCAAGCCCGGCGACTACCGGGTTCGCGTCTACGCCGACCCCGAGGCCGCCGCCACCGGAGCCCCCGTGGTCGTCCGCCTCTACGAAGGTGTCCCCCACGCCACACCGCTCGCCTGGTTCGGAGGAATCGGGCTTGTCCTCGGGACGGTCTTCTGGCTCCAGGGCTCGCCCGGTGCGCGCAAGAGCCTCGTGGAGGCGATGCAAGACTCATGAGAACCTGGGGCTACCGACTCGCGACACTGGTGCTCCTGGCCGCCTTTGCCTTCACCTGTGCACTGGCCTACTTTGGCTGGCTCCTCCCCGGAAGCGCCACCACGACGGCGCAACGCAACGCAGTTCATAGCCGAGCCAGTGCGCGAGTCGGGACGCATATCACCGGTGGTGGAAGTCATTTTGGAAAGTAATGCAATGAAAAAACTACTTGTCACGCTCTTCTCCCTCTCTCTGACGGCCCTGCCAGCCCTCGCCCAAGAAGCCGAAGCTCGGTCCCGGCCCAGCCTGCTGGAGGGAATTGTCTCCACCGTTCTCTACGGTGCCATCGGGATCGCGCTTGCCATTATCGGCTTCAAGCTCTTCGACCGCGCCATCCACGCCGATATCGAAAAAGAGATCTTCGAGAACAAGAACATGGCCGCCGCGATCCTTGCTGGCGCGGTGGTCCTCGGTGTCTCGCTGATTGTTGCGATGACCATCCACTCGTAGGCGATAATGCAAGAGCAAGACCGCCGTGAGGCGCTGACACTGCTGACAAGTGTCTTTCTCGTGGCGGCCTGTGGCCTGATCTACGAGCTACTCCTGGCGACGATCTCGTCGTACCTGATTGGCTCGTCGGTCACCCAGTTCTCCCTCTGTATCGGGGTCTTTATCGGGGCGATGGGGATTGGCTCCTATATCTCCCAGTTTGTCACCACGAATCTCATGCGCTGGTTTCTCACGGTCGAGATCCTGCTCGCGGTGGTCGGGGGAGTCTCCGCCTGGGCACTCTTTGGGGCATACTCCTACCTGGGGAGCATCTACTACGCCGCGCTCTTTCTGCTGATCGGCCTGATCGGCGGGCTGGTCGGGATCGAGCTGCCGCTGCTAACACGCCTGCTCTCCCAGTACGGTGCGCTCAAAGAGACGATCGCACAGGCGCTCTCGTTTGACTATGTCGGCTCGCTCTTGGGCTCTATAGCCTTTCCCCTGGTGCTCCTTCCCGCACTAGGAATGACCCGGACGGCCTTTGTGGTCGGGCTCCTGAACCTGGGGATCGCGGTCTGGAACCTCAAGGTCTTCGCGCCGCGGCTCAAGAGCATCCGCCCTCCCTTGGTCCTCTGCGCCTTCCTAGCCGCCTTTCTCGCCTCGGGCCTCGTGGTCGCCGACCAGGCCGGGCGGTTCTTCGAGAAGCGGCTCTACGACGATGAGATTCTCTTTGCGCGGCAGACTCCCTACCAGAAGATCGTGGTCACCCGCTTTCGGGAGGACCTGCGGCTCTACCTCGATGGCAATCTTCAGTTCTCCTCCCTGGACGAGCACCGCTACCACGAGTCCCTCATCCACCCCGCGCTGAGCCTGGCAGCCGTCCACGAGTCGGTCTTGGTCCTGGGGGGCGGGGACGGCCTCGGGGTGCGCGAGGTGCTCAAGTGGCCGGGAGTCAAGCAAGTGGTCTTGGTGGATATCGACCCCGCCATGACCAAGATCGCCCGCACCTACCCCAGCCTGCGCGCCCAGAACGCGGGGGCGCTCGACGATCCCCGGGTGACCCTGGTCCACGAGGATGCCTTTACCTACCTGAATAAAACGGGTGCGCTCTTCTCCGTGATTATCGGGGACCTGCCCGACCCCAACAGTGAGGCACTCGCCAAGCTCTACTCCCGCGAGTTCTACGCCATGATCCGCCGCCACCTCGCTCCGGGGGGCATGTTTGTTACCCAGGCCACGTCGCCTCTGTTCTCACGCGATGCCTTCTGGTGTATCGAGCGCACGGTCCATGCCGCGGGCTTTGCGACCACGCCCTACCATGTCTATGTCCCCAGCTTCGGCGACTGGGGCTTTGTCCTGGCAAGAGACAGCGCCACTGCCCCCAAGCTCACCGATACCAAGCTCACGGGGCTCTCGGTCAAGTACCTCACCGACGAGCTCCTTCCCACACTGACAGTCTTCGATGCGGACTCAAAGCCGACCCTTGTCTCCGCCTCCACTCTGGATCGACCGCAGGTGGTGCGCCACTACGAGCGGGGAGCCAAGCGGTGGGAGTAGGTGTCCATGTTCTCCTCGACGGCTACGAGCTTCGTCCCGAGCGCCTCACCAACGCGCACGGGCTGGCCCAAGCGCTCCTGGCTGCCGCCCAAGCCGCCGAGATGACTCCCCTCTCCGAGCCGGTTGTCCATGTCTTTCCCGGCGGCGGCGTGACCGCCTTCCTGCCCCTGGCGGAGTCCCACCTTGCCCTGCACACCTACCCCGAGCGGGGCTATATCGCCGCGGACTGCTTCACCTGTGGGCTTCCCGATGGCGCCGACCGCGCGGTGTCGGTTCTCTGCGAGGCGCTAGGCAGCGGGCGCTTTGAGCTTCGCAAGCTGGAGCGGGGCGGATGAGGCCGCGCTGGATTGTCTCGGCGCGCTACGACCTGGCGTTCTTTATCGGCTCGTGCGTCCTGACCTTTGCCTTCTACGGGCTCTACCGGGCGGCACACCACCTTGGGTTCTTCCTACACGGCGATAGCATCCTCATCACCTACTTCTTCTTCACCGCCCTCTTCGACCACCCGCACATCTTCCAGACCTTCGCCCGCACCCACGCCGACCGCACGGAGTTCCAGAAGCGCAAGGGGCTCTACACCTGGGGGCTGGCAGGCTTTATCGCGGTCGGGTTTATCGGTGTGGCGCTCAAGCTGGAGGCCTATCTGATTGTCGGGGCGGCGATCTACGGGACCTGGCACATCATCAAGCAGCACTACGGCTTCCTCAAGATCTACAAAGCCCTCAACGACGACCGCGCACCGCTGGACAACTGGCTCGATGGGCTGACCTACTTCACGGGAATGTTTGCCTGCTTCTTCCAGGACTACGGCGATGTCCGCGGCCCCCTGGTGGTCTACGGCAGTGTGAGCGTCCGTGTCCCCAACCTCCCCGGCGACTGGGGCGAGGGGCTCTGGGTGGTCTTCTTGGTGCTCCTGACGCTCTTTGGGTTCCGCCAGGTGGGCCGTGCGATGCTGGGGCAGCGGGTAAACCTCCCCAAGATCCTGCTGATGCTCTCGGCGCTCGGGACACACTACTTTGTCTTCTTTGTGACCGCCACCCCATTCCTGGTCGCTGAGGCGCTGGAGACAGCCTTCCACGATGTGCAGTACCATGCCTGGATGGCCCACTATGAGAAACGCCGCTTCCCCGGGATTCGCCATGTCGCGCTCAAGTGGGGACTGACGGCGCTGGCCTACGGCCTGATTGTCGGGGTGATCGAGATCAAGGGGCTCCTCGCCCCCGAGAGCTGGGCGATGTGGGCCTTCATTCCCTTCACGATGGTGGTCATCTTCCACTACTTTGTCGATGGGCTGATCTGGCGCATCCGCGACTACCCCGAGCTGGGCACCCTACTCTTAAAGCCCAATAACTAACCGGAGACCTCCCCCATGAGCTATCGTACCGTACAAGACCCCGTGAACTACACGACCGGCGTGGTGCGCGCCACGGGCAGCGGCCCCCTAGGCTCCGCCAAGGCCGCTGCGCTCCGCAACCTGGCGCTGGCTATCCGCACGATCCCGGTCACGGCCACCACCACGGTCAAGAGCTATGCCATGGAGAGTGGTACGGTCGAGACCAAGCTAGCCGCCCTCCTGCAAAACGCCCGCACTGTCGCCGAGACTGTGGGAAAAGAGGGCATCACAACCATCACGGTCGAGATTCCCCTCTATGGCGCACGCTCGGTCGCCGCGGCCGTGCTTGCCGAGGTGATCCTCGATCCACGCGACCTGCATGCCAATGCTCCCATTCCACGCCCTGAAGCCCGTCCCGCACCACGTCCCCTCCCGCACAAGCGACCTCTGCCGCTGACCCCACCGCGTGACCGTGGCCCGTTTACAGCGCTACTTGTGGACTGCCGTGGCCTCGGGGTTCAGGCAGCGCTGAGCCCCAAGCTCTACGATTCCAGCGGCCACGAGCTCTACGGCCCCCTGCGCGTGGATATCGACGATGCCATCATAGGGGGAATTGTTGGCTACCCACGCTCGGTTGAGGAGGCGCTCAAAAGCAAGCGTGCAGGGGCTCGGCCACTGATCGTGCAGGCCCTGGGTCCCAAAGGCTCCTCCAAGGTCGACATGGTGCTCAGCAACGACGATGCCCTGCGCGTGATCCAAGCGGACCAGCAGGCGGGCTTTTTGGCACAGTGCCGGGTGCTCCTACTCTGCGATCCGCCGCGCTAGGTGGTAACGAATCGCGCCGTTTTTGCGTCATAGGTGGTATGAAGAAGTTCCTGCTGCGTCTCAAGATCTTTGGCTGTCTTGGCTCTCTTGCTCTCCTCGCCCTCCTCACCTTTTTCCCGATGCTCCGGGAGTTTGTCTTCACCCGCTCGATGCAGGCACAGCCCACCGAGCGCCAGGAGACCACCCGTAAGTTCCTGACCATGGTGCATGTCCTTGCCCCCACCCCGAGCCCCGCTCCCACCCCTGCGCCCCTTGCGACACCGTCCCCCGCGCCCGCGTCCCCCAGCCCCGCGCCGCTCGACGCGACACCGAGTCCGAGCCCGGAGCCAACGCCTCCAGCCGCTCTTGTCCCGACTCCCGAGCCAAGCTTGGTCGCCGAGCGGACGCCGGAGGCCGTGCTCATCAAGCGGGGCGACGAGGAAGTGGGGCGCTTTACCACCCTCTACAAGACCGACATGCCCGGCGGAAACGGCCCCGCGGCGGTCAGCGGGCCGCACGCCTGGTGGGGCACCAAGGAGCTTCTCTTCCACGGCGATCTGGTGACCAAGAAGATCGAGGTCTTTCTCCCCTACGCTGGTGCAAAGGGCGAGGTCACGGGGCTCAAGGCCGATGAGGACGGGGTCACCGTGAGCACGAGCAGCGGACAGAGCCTGCGCATCCTGCCCGAGCGCCATAGCTGGAAAGGCTTTATCCGCGCCGCCCTCGGCCCCGAGACCGAGTCGCCCGCGCCGAAGTACGCGAGCCTGAAAAAGACCGTGGAGGGCTGGATAGGGACACCCTATGTCTGGGGCGGCGATACCAAGAAGGGAATCGACTGCTCTGGGCTGGTCTGTCAGATCTTCCAGAGCTGCAAGATCTCCCTCCCTCGAACCTCAAAAGAGCAGGCCACGGCGGGGAAGCCGGTCACGGATGAGCTTCAGTGGGGCGATATTTTATGTTATGATGGCCATGTCTCTGTTTATGTGGGAAATGGCCGCTCTGCAGAGGCACTAGGGACAAAAGAAGCGGGTGGGGTCGTGAAATACGCCACCATCTGGCACCGTCCCTGTACCGGGGCACGACGACTTCTTCCCTAAAAAGAAAATATATTTTGTGTTCGGCCCGGTTCTTGCCGATTATTTCTGCTGAGACACTATGGAACCGATTCGAGTCATCATGCTGGGGCCGACCCAGTCCGGCAAAACCCTCTTTCTCTCGGCGATGTGGCAGAAGCTACAGTGGCCGCTCGATCCCGGCTTTCACCTGGAGACGGTTACGGCGGATGGGTACCCCGACACGACCTCGCGCAACAAGCTTGATCGTATCTACAACCAGCTGATCTCTCAACAGGACTTCCCCCCGGGCACCTCGCTGGGGAGCAAGGCCAACTACCGGTTCGCCTGCCATGTCCAGGTGCAGCAGAAGAGCTTCAAGGCCTGCGACTTTGAGTACCTGGACTACGCCGGAGGCCTCCTCAATAGCGAGAGCATCCAAGACGAGGACTTCGATGCTGCGGTCAACGAGGCCGATATCTTGCTGGGGCTCCTCGATGGGGTCAACCTCCTGCGCGCGATGAGCGCCGATAGCGATGCCCAGGACTGGATCTCGCAGGAGCTTGCGCCGGTCTTGGTGCGCACGGCAGCGACCCTGCGCAAGGCAAAGAACCGAACCCTCTCGATCCACTTTGTCATCAGCAAGTGGGATGCGATTGGCCAGCTTGCGCCGCACCTGACCCTGGAGCAGTTCAAGAAGTTCCTCCTCGATATCCCCGCGGTCCAAGCCCTACTTGGCCTCACCGATGCCAATGCGACCGTGCGCTTGATCCCGGTGAGTGCGCTGGGGACGGGCTTTGCCCAGATGGAGTCGGAGACCATCGACGATGGCAACGGCAACCGGCGGCTGATTGTCTACACCCGCAAGCGCCATCTGCCCGAGAGCATGGTCACCCCTATCCCCACCAATGTGGAGATCCCGATTGCCTGCTGCATCCCCGATGTCCTTACCCAGCGTCTGGCGGCCCTCACTACCGACAAGGCACAGCTCGGGACAAAGCTAGAGCGCCTGGACTCGGCACAACCGAGCTTTGCGCAGCGGCTCAAGGGCATCCGTGTCCCGGTCCTACGGGAGCTGGGAAACTGGCTAGCGCGGACGGAGGAGCAGCGCAGGACCGAGCTCGTGACCACGCTACGGGAGCGCCACCGCCAGGTCACCGACACCGAGAGCGCCTTCCAGTACCTGGTCCAGTTCTGTAGCGCCGTCCGCGACTCGTTTGAGAAAGAAGAACCCCACTCCATCTTAAAACGGGGTAGACTGTAGGTGATCCGTGGCAGTATCTTCCGACCCTAATATTGTCCCTGCCTGGCCCTTTCTCGTTGCCAACCATGAGCTTGGACGGGTGGACTACCGTACGGTGGTGGCCCCGGACTTTCTCGCGGATCAGGCGGCGAGCCAGGTACTGACCGCCCTCCCGATGGACCTCGACGACAGCGGTCCGTTTCTCTGTGAGCTGTCTTATCGCAGTGGAAAGCGCTCGCTCTGCAAGGTCACCGTGCTCTACACCATCCGCACGATTCCCAGCGCCGAGTACTTCCCGATCCGTCCTCAGCGTGCGGTCCAGATAATCTCGGGGCTCGTCCTCCCTCAGCCACTGGCGCAGCCCGCCTGCGATCCCACGCTCCTGGAGGAGTGCTTTACGCTCTACTCCGATGACTACCGGCAGTTCTGCTGGACCATGCTCCCCCGCGACTACCCGATCGTCCTGTCCTGGCCGCTGGCGGTCTCGGTCGCGCCGCACAGCCCCCTAACCGTTCTCCCACCGCTCGACACCACCCGCATCCACTCGCGTGCCCTTCCCAGCCGCCCCGCCGCCGTGATTCCCCAGCAGCGGGCCGAGCGTGCCTTCCCCATCGCCCGCACCGAGGTCCTGGCACGAATCAGCCAAGAGAGCCGCCTACGCCGCCTCTTCCGCCGCTTTCTCCTACGTCGGTAACGCTCCAAAACGCCCACTGGATTCGGTTTGGCTACGAGGTACAATACCCTCACAATGGCTGAACTACAGGGACCAGAGGCGGCACTGTTTGATTTTGTGGTGATGGGCTCGGGGATTGCCGGGCTGACCTTCGCGCTAAAAGTGGCAGCGGTGGGCACGGTGGCCCTCATCACCAAGAAAGACCGCTCCGACTCCAACACCAACTGGGCACAGGGCGGGATCGCGGGCGTCATGGCCCCCGACGACTCCTTCGACCTGCACCTTCAAGACACGCTGATCGCCGGTGCGGGGCTGTGCCACGAGGATGCCGTCCGGGCGCTGGTCACCGAAGGGCCAGAGCGCATCCGAGAGCTGATCGCGCTGGGGACCCACTTCAATAAAGAGAGCGACGGCGACTACGCCCTGACCCAAGAGGGTGGGCACTCCCGCCGGCGCATTCTCTACAACAACGACCTCACCGGGAGAGAGATCGAGCGGGCGCTCGTGGAGAGCATTCACTCCCACCCCTCCATCTCGGTCTATGAGCACCACCTGGCGATTGATCTGGCAAAGTCCAAGGACGACGACGAGCGGATCTGTGGGGCCTATGTTCTCGATACGCTTGATGGGGAGATTCGGACGTTTCTCGCCACGCGTGCGGTCTTTCTGGCGACCGGGGGCTGCGGCGCGGTCTACACCCACACCACCAACCCCGCCATTGCCACGGGGGATGGGGTCGCGATGGCGTTTCGGGCGGGGGCGAAGGTGGCCAATATGGAGTTTATCCAGTTCCACCCCACGACCCTCTACCACCCCGCTGCCCGTAGCTTCCTGATCTCCGAGGCCGTGCGTGGGGAGGGGGGGATCCTGCGTGATCGTACCGGGCGCGCCTTCATGCTGGACTACGATGAGCGGGGGAACCTGGCCCCACGCGATATTGTCGCCCGCGCCATCGATGCTGAGTGCAAGAAGCAGAACGAGCCGTGCATGTTCCTCGACATCACCCATGTCGATGCCGCCGAGATCCAGCACCGCTTCCCCAATATCTACGCCCGGTGCCTGAGCTACGGGATCGACATGGCGCGTGAGCCCATTCCTGTCGTTCCGGCGGCGCACTACATGTGCGGTGGTGTGGTCACGGACCTGCACGGGCGCACGAGCCTGCCGCGCCTCTTTGCCAGTGGCGAGGTAACCTGTACGGGGGTTCACGGTGCCAACCGACTGGCCTCGAACTCGCTCCTGGAGGGGCTGGTCTTCTCCCACCGCGCCGCCGAGCTCTTTCTGACCAACACCGACCACACGCCGCCGCTGCTGGAGCATGTCCCCCCGTTCCGCCCCTACCGTGGCCGTGTCCGGGTCGCCGATACCGAGGCGCTCAAGCAACGCATCCAGACCGCGATGACCAAGTTTGTCGGCATTGTCCGCAGCGACCAACGTCTGCAGCAGGCCGCGACCGCGCTCCAGGTGATCATGGACGAAGTCGATCATCTCTATGCCACCTGCCGCCCGACAGAGGACCTGCTGGAGCTACGCAACCTAGCCCTCACCGCCCAGCTGATTGTCCGCTCCGCCCAGCAGCGCAAGGAGTCCCGCGGCCTGCACACCACCACCAACTACCCCGAGACCCTAGAGAGTGAGAACCACGACACGGTCCTGGTCAAGCGCAAGCGCACCGACTTCGCCGTGGTGGGAGAGCTCTAGATTATGCCCCGTAGAATCGTCACCGAAGACGGCTCCCGTTTCTGGATCGCGGACTACGAGCTCGCACCGCTGGCTGCAGATGAGGTGAAGGTCCGGGTCACGCTCGCTGCGCCCAAGCACGGCACCGAGGCGCAGCTCCTTACGGGAAGTGCCTTTAGTGCCAAGGAGTGGAACCCGGAGTTGCGCCTCTTCCTCCCCCGTCCTGAGACCAGCACACCAGCACCGCCGAGCCCACGGGGAATCGGCAATATGGTGGTCGGGGAGGTCCTCGAAGTCGGTGCGGCGGTCACCCGCTTTGCGCCGGGAGATCGCGTTTTTGGCTACGGCCAGGTGCGCGAGCAGGTACACCTCCCAGAGGCCAAGCTCTTCCCGCTTGGGGAGCTCTCCGAGGCCGATGCGGTCTGCTGCGACCCGGCGCATGTCGCCTTTGTGGCGGTGCGCGATGGCAATATCCGGATCGGGGACGATGTCGCGGTCTTTGGGCTGGGGGCGATTGGTCTTCTCGCGGTTCAGCTCGCGCGGGCTGCGGGAGCCCACCGTGTCTTTGCGGTCGATCCCCTCGCCCTCCGTCGGGAGCACGCCCTCGCGCACGGAGCGACCGCGGCCCTCAATCCGCTAAGCTGCGACCCTGCGCTGGAGATCAAGCTCGCCACCCAAAAGCTCGGGGTCGATGTCGCCATTGAGACCTCCGGCAACGGCAAGGCCCTCAACGACTCCATTCGCTGCGTCCGGCAGTGCGGCACGGTGGTGCATGTCCCGTGGGGCCCCAAAGACGCGAGCGCGCTCAAGCTGGGGGAGGAGTTCCACCACAACCGCCCGACGATTGTCGGGAGCCAGGCCTGGGTGGGCTGGGGCAATGCGGACCGCTCCCACCCCCTCTGGGACCACGAGCGCGCCTACCTGGCCACCATCCAGCTCTTCCGTGACCGCAAGCTCACTGGCGAGGGAATCGTCACGCCAATCGTCGCCTTCGAAGACGCCCCTGACGTTCTTCCGACCATCTTCACGGCACCGGAAAAATCCATCAAAATCGGGGTTCGTTTCGAGTAACGAAAAAGGGGAAAAGTTGGTGGGTCGGGTGGGACTCGAACCCACGACGAACTTAATTATTGAAAAATATTCGAGAGGGGTTACAAAAAGCATCCGCTAGATGAACACCCTTAACTTGGTTATTACTTGGAAGACACACTCTCAATGTAAATGCTCGAGTATTACCTTGAAATTCGATTGTATTCACATAGAAAACACGATCAACACTAGGACAATAAATCGCAAAAGCATCAATATACGACAGGTCTTTCTTAACAGAGTACATACCTTTATTGTTGGTCCAAGAAGTTCCCTCCAAAGGGATCGAAATCTTCCCGGCTCTCAATGATATATATTTCACTTGAACTCTTTTCAAGCGACCATCATCACAGTTAATGGCAATCAAATCGAATGGTAAATGTTCAGAGATAGGTAGACACACCTGAAAACCATTTTTCATCAAGTCAGCTATAACAAGAGCAACGCCTATGTCACCTTTGTTTTTTGTATGATGATTCACGTTTGATTCCAAGTAGAAAAATATGGGTCGGGTGGGACTCGAACCCACGACCAATGCCTTATCGCTTTTCTCAGGATTTGCACCTGAAATGGCTGGACGCCACTGCGCTTGCGACAAGCAAAGGGCACTGCTCTACCGCTGAGCTACCGACCCGGAAGCACGGGAATTCTATCACGGACAATCGGAGGCGTCCACCCCTTAACGTAATTTTGTTTCGAGCCGTGTATAATACTTGCTTAGATGACACGCACAAAAATCGTCTGTACCCTCGGCCCTGCGGTCGATGCCCCTGAGACTCTGGAGCAGCTGATCCGAGCGGGGCTGGATGTTGCTCGCTTCAACTTCTCGCACGGCACCCACACACAGCACTCCGATCGCTTTGCCCGCCTGAAAGCCGCGGCGTCCGCAGTGGGGAAGCATGTCGCGGTACTCCAGGACCTCTGTGGGCCAAAGCTACGCGTGGGCACCCTGGAGGCGGGCGTGGTGCTCGACGATGGCGCGAGCGTTCTGCTCACCCAAGAGGGCAGCATTGGCAATGCCGAGCGAGTCCCTCTGCCCATTCCCGAGTTCTTTGCGGTCGCGGATGTGGGGGCACGGCTCCTGCTCGACGATGGGCTCTTGGAGCTTCAGGTGGAGGAAGTGCTCCCGGAGGCCGTGCGCTGCCGCGTGATCCAAGGTGGGCCGCTCTCGTCGGGGAAGGGCGTGAACCTGCCGGGGGTCGCGCTCCCCATCCGCGCCGTGACCGAGAAGGACGAGCAAGACCTGGCCTTTGGTCTCGCGCTGGGGGTGGACTATGTCGCCCTCTCGTTTGTGCGCCACGCCGACGATGTCCACTACCTGCGGTCTCTGATGGAGCGCGCTGGGCGTGTTGTCCCCATCTTGGTCAAGATCGAGAAGGCGGAGGCAGTGGAGAACCTCGATGCGATCTTAGCGGTCGCCGACGGTGCGATGGTGGCCCGTGGGGACCTCGGGATCGAGCTTCCGGTGGAGGAGATGGCGATGATCCAGAAGCGCCTGATCCGCGCTTGCAACACCCTGGGCAAGCCTGTCATTACCGCCACCCAGATGCTAGACTCCATGATCCGCAACCCGCGTCCCACCCGCGCTGAGGTGACCGATATCGCCAATGCCATCCTCGACGGCAGCGATGCGCTGATGCTCTCGGGTGAGACCGCGGTCGGTGCCTACCCGATCCAGGCAGTCGAGACCATGGGCCGAATCGCACGCCGCACCGAGGAGCAGCTCAACTACGACCAGATTCTCCGGGACAAGACCAACCTCTTTGGCCGAGAGAGCATCACCGATGCGGTCGCGGAGGCGGCGGTCACTATCGCCCACGACCAGCAGGCCACTGCCATCCTCTGCGCCACCGAGACCGGCGGCACCGCGCGCTCTGTGGCCAAGTTCCGCCCGCGCTCCCAGGTACTCGCGGTCACTCCCTCCCCCGAGACCTGCCGTCGGCTCGCCCTCTTCTGGGGGGTGCAGCCCCTCCTCATGCCGCCGCCCACCAGTGTCGATGGACTGCTCCTCGAGAGTACGGCAGTTGCGGAGCGGAGCGGCTATCTCAAGCAAGGAGATCTCTTTGTCCTGACCTCGGGGACGCCTCTTGGCAAGCCGGGCAGCACCAATCTCATAAAGGTACACTCTCTTGGCGATCCTCTCTAAGTCCACCCCCACCCGCCGCCCTCGTCGCATCACGTGGCGGGTCTTTTGTGGCAGTCTTGGCATCCTGCTTGGTCTGGCTCTCTATGTCCGCTGGCTCTCACTTCCCTGGGCGCAGGGCATGCAGACCAGCCGCAAGGTTCGCCAGCAGGAGGCCCGCCTTCGAGAGCGCCGTGCGGAAAATGCACGCCTTGCGCAGCACCTGGTGTACTTAAAGTCTCCCGAGGGAATCGAGTCCCTGGCCCGCTCACGAGGCTACCACCGCCCTGACGAGCAGGTCTACCTAGAACCCCATCGCTGAGGAAGACAGTAAAGTCTGCCAGAATAACGTTTGAAAATTAATGAACTTTGGGCATAATAAACCGGGCCCTATCTCTTCCTCTCCGTTGCAGCCCACCCCCTCCTCAATAAACGAACATGATTGTCTTACAACACAGAAAGGAAACCTGCCCGTGTCCGTAGAGCTCATCTCTACCAAAACACAATCCTCTCGCTACGGTGCCTACGAGGCGCTCAAGCGGGGAATGGACATCTCATTTTCTTTCGTGGCACTCCTTCTGCTCTTTCCTCTCTTTGTCACTATCTCCGCAATTATCTTCGCAACCGACCGTGGCCCGATTATCTACCGCCAGAAGCGCGTAGGGCGAGGAGGTCGGCTCTTTACCTTCTACAAGTTCCGTAGCATGGTCACCAACGCCGACGAGCTCAAGGCGAAGCTGGCCCACCAGAACGAGGCCTCCGGTCCCATCTTTAAGATGAAAAACGACCCGAGGATCACCCCCATTGGCCGCATTCTTCGCAAGACCTCGCTCGACGAGCTCCCGCAGCTCTGGAGCGTCCTTCGTGGCGACATGAGCCTAGTCGGTCCTCGTCCCCATCTGCAAGCGGAGATCGACGCCTACGAGGGCTACCCCCTAGAGCGGCTCTCGGTTATCCCTGGCCTGATCTGCTACCGCGAGATCTGTGGGCGCTCTAGCCTCACCTTCGAGCGCTGGCTGGAGCTCGACCTTGAGTACATCCAGACCCGCTCCCTAAAGACCGACCTTACTATTCTGCTTAAGTCCGTTCCCGCAGTTCTTCTCGGCAAAGGCGCCTACTAAGGCTCCGTGCTGGGCACCGTTGCTCAGCTTTGCCTGTAGGATAGAGGCTGCATGCTCTCCCCCACAAACCTCCGCATCGTCCCTGCCTTGTGTCTGTCTACCAAGCTGACAAGGGTCCAAAAGGACAAAACCGGGAACCTATTGCCCCTCCCCTACTCTAAATGTGGTGTAAGAAATCCCACAGTCCCCCCCTTGGGTAAGAAGGAAGCGGCGGTGTTATGGGTAACCTATAAGGGGTTCGCTTGACAGGCAAAGAGCCTGCACGTACAATTACCGGGATATTTTTTCACGTAAAAGGGAGTTTCTGATGCCAGGAACCAGAAAAACAAAACAACACACACGATCTTTTCCGCAGACGCGCGGGGGCATATTGGCGACCGCGACGGCGCTAGCCCTTCTTCTTCCCGCAGCAGCTGCCTGGGCCGATGGCCAGATCAAGTTTAAGGTCGTCAATGCCAAGACCGGTGAGCCACTCCCGGGAGCGGTAATCGTCATCAAGGCGGGGCCCAAGGACCTAGACGACATCCAGTTCAACACCGCCTCCAATGGTCTGGTGACAACAGGGGACTTGGACTCTGGGGAGCGCACCTACACCGCTCAGGCGCTGGTCAATGGCATCAGCTACAAAAAGATCACGGGCAAGATCGTTGTTGTAGACGACCAAGCGGTCGAGGTCGAGATCAAGCTGGAGTCGCTGGGCGTCGTTGTCAAGGATATTGTTGGAAAGCAGATCCGCCTCGATGTGAAGGATGCGGGGGTCTACACCTTCCGGGATCGTGAGCAGCTTCAGTTCTTCCCCAATGGCGTCGGAAACCGCCAGAGCCTGAGCAAGGCGCTCCGCTCCGTTCCCGGTATGGTCCCCGATAGCATGAACCGCCTGCACCCACGAGGTGAGGCTGACAACGGGACCATCTATCTCGACGGCTTCCAGCTCCCCTCGTTCCTCGCTGGAAGTGTCTCCCAGCTGCTGACTCCCGAGATGCTGGAGACCGTCAAGGTACGCACAGGGAACCTAGGAGCCAACTTTGGTGGGGGCGGGACGATCCTCGATACTACTCTCCGGCCCGCGATCAGTGGAGGAGGCAGCCCGCTTTCCCCCACCTTTGAGTATGCCTTCGGGGCGGAAGAGTTTGGAGGAGCCTCCCAGACCTTTACCATCGGTCGCCAGATTGGCGCGATGCGGCCGGGGAAAGACGGCAAGCTCGCCCCCAGTACCGCCTCGCGTGCGGGCTTTATCCTGACCTACTCGCGCCGCCAGAGCGATGATTTTGTGGAGTCGCCTCAGCCCCAGCGCCGTCGGTCCAACAACACCGGAACCTCTGAGTCGCTGCTAGGTAAGTTTAGCTACCGCATCAGCCGCCAGATGGAGGCGTCCGCCCTTCTGGGAAGTAGCGCCGCCAACACCGGGGTTGCCAACCGCCAGGGGCTTGATGCCAGCTATATCAATCGTGGGCAGGGCTATGGCTTTGGTGGCAACAAGAACGCCACCGACTTCCCCCGTGTCAACTTCCAGGACGGGACAAGCTTTACCGCAAGCCAGGAGATCTTGGACAACCAGGTCTACCAGTCCGATAACAACAAGTTCTACGCCCTCCAGCTCAACCGCTCGTTCTCTCCGAAGCTACGGGGAACCTTCACGGTAGGCGGTGCTCAGTCGGCACAGAGCACGACCAATAACAACGCACTCAACTACTCCAAGACCACGGGGGCGGCCTACTCTCCCCTCACCATGCCGGCGGACTACTCCATTGAGTACAACCCCACCACGGGCCTCAACTACACCCAGTCCCAGGTACAGGCAGACTTCACGTACAGCAACAAGGGGGCACATGACTGGCGCTTTGGAATCCTCTCCCAGAGCCTGAAGGGAAATGAGGCCTACCAGTTCGTCCCCATGAGCAACACCGCCGCCAACGCACTGCTCAACCTCAATAGCTTTATCGGCACCAGCCTGCGGGTCAATAGCGACAACACCACGTGGCCGTCGATGTTCATCCGCCGCACGGGGGGCTACAGTGCGGTCTACGCCCAAGATACCTACTCCCCGACAGATCGGATTCGATTTAACCTGGGACTCCGCGCCGAGAACTACGAGCAGAACCAGCTCTTGGTCGTGCCGGGCTCAGGGCGTGCGAACTACGACAGCAAGCGCAGTGATAACGCGGTCTCTCCCCGTATCAATGTCCTCTACTCCTTCCCCTCAGGGATCTTGCGCGGTCTCACCAAGGGACAGCCGTCGGTGATGCGTGCCGGTTACAACCGTATCTTTACCTCGCCCGGGATCGGCCAGGGAGCGATTGGAACGAACCAGGTGGGTGGCGCAGCCCCTCTCCCGGTTGCGGCTCAGACCAACGACCAGATCGACCTTAGTCTGGAGCAGCAGCTCCGTGGTCAGAGCATCCGCCTCTCGACCTACAGCAAGGACATCAAGAACGCCCAGTCCTGGCAGCAGATGGTTCAGGGACCGCAGGCCGGAGCCTACATGATGGTCAATACCGGCGATGCCAAGGTCAACGGATTTGAGGCGCTCTATGAGATCAAGCCTCGGACCCTGGAGCCACGCCCTGGGTATCTGGAGCCGATTGTCGGTGGGCTGAGCGGCTACATCTCCTATGCCTCAAGCAAGTCCGAGCGCCAGGGTGCCGCTGTCGGGGGGCTGATTCCGGTCTTCCTACAGGACTGGGACCAGCAGCAGACGGTAAACCTCGGCGCGGGCTACCAGCTCGCGAACGGGGGGCTTGCCTCACTGACCTACTACCACGGTAGCGGCCTGCGCTCGTCGGTCACAACAGCCGGCGGGGGACGCACACCGATCGACCAGGTCGACCTGCGCGTGCGAACCCGCTCCCACTTCCTCAACAACCTCCATGCCCTGGAGTTTGGTGTGGAGAATCTCACTAACTCACAAAAGGCGCTGAACTTCAGCCCCGCGGGAAGTGCCAACAACCCGAACTTTGCAGGGACACGCTTCCAGCAGGGACGTCGTTTTGTGGTTACCCTGTCTGGCAAATTCTAGGGAACCAACTTAATAATATGGGGCCAAGTCTCAACTTTGGCCCCATTCTTGCCAACCCTACCACTAGAGAAATTAACGAGCCTTGACCTAAGGCTCTGAGGAGAGAGTTCGAATCATGGGGACAAATCCGCTTTTTGAGTTTTTCAAGCGCGAGCCATTTATTGCCATCGTGCTGGTCCTGATGTCCGTGTCGGGTCTGATGGTTATCATTGAACGGATCATCGCCTTTAACAAGTTTGGATCGACGAGCTCCGGCTTGATGACCGAGGCGCTGGACCTGGTGAAGGCGGGCCGTGACAACGAGGCACTCCGAGCGGTCAACGATCAGCCTGGCCCCGTTGCGGCGATCGCCCGTGTCGTTCTCTCCAATGCCAAGCGGCCGGTGCACGAGGTCGAGCGTCTGGTTCAAGAGGCAGCCGAGGAGTACTTCCTCGCGCTGGAGAAGTACCTGCCCGTTCTGGACACGATCACCACGCTCTCGCCGCTGTGGGGTCTGTTTGGGACGATCATCGGAATGATCCAGGTCTTTGTCCAGTACGCGGCGGCCAACGACGACAAGACAAAACAAGCAATTCTACCGAGCGTCGGAACCGCGCTCTACGCCACGGCGGGTGGAATTCTTATTGCGATTGTGAGCTTTATCGCCTACAATTACTTTGCATCCCGACGCCTCCGGATTATCGCGGAATCTGAGCAGGCGGCGACGAAGCTGATCAATGCACTGGAGGCGCGCGGCACCTTCGCCCGCTAAGCGAAGAAGTTGCGTGCTTTATTCAGGAGATCGTCATGCGTTTCAGCAGTAAGCGGGAGACCAAGCACACTAAGATCGAGATCATTCCCATGATCGACACGATGTTTTTCCTACTCGTGTTCTTTGTGCTTGCGTCGCTCAATATCATAGACCTCCGCGGCCTCAACCTCGACCTACCCCCGGCAGCGAACGGCGGCAAACCTCTCAAGGATGCCAAAGACGTCAAGCTGGAGGTGGAGATCGACAAGGATGGGAACAAGACTCTCGTCGGGGACAAGAACCAGAAACCGGTTAAGGTCCCCAAAGGAACCAGTTCCAGCTCGGACATGATCAAGCTTGTCGATGGACAGCTTGGTCGTCAGGCAGGTGTCAGCGATCTGGAGAAGGTCACGATCGTGATCTCCCCAGACCCAGACACTGCCCACGAGAATGTCATCCATGCCGTAGACGATGCACGAGGAGCGACCATCGAGAAGTTCTCGATCCGCTAGACAAACCAGAGAGGTCAACAACGTATGGCACACATCAAGCGACGAGAGTTTAAGAAAACCAAGATCGAGATCATCCCCATGATCGACACGATGTTTTTCCTCCTTGTGTTCTTTATCCTGGCATCTCTGAATGTCATCGACATGAAGGGTGCCCAGGTAAAGCTGCCCTCGTCCACGAACCAGGACAGGCAGGTTCAGGCAAAGATCACGCTCACCATACGGGAGAACGGCGATATGGTGGTCAATAAGACGGAGGTCGTCCACAAGGTGGAAGAGCTTCCTGATTATTTGGTCCAGCAGCTCCAGGGACAGGTTGACGCAAACAACTTGCCGCTGACGCCGGAAAATGCGGTCGTCGTTATCAACGCCGATCGCAAGGCTCACTATTCGGTGGTTCGAAACTGCATTGACGCAGCACGCCGCGTCAAGTTCCGCAAGTTCTCCATCGCCACGGACCCGAAATTCGGGAACGGTTAAGTCTTAACGGAGTACTTTAATGGCAAATCTTGACCATGGCGTAATCGCCCAGCTCATCAACATACCGGAAGATGATTCCGGTCGACGTTTTATGGCGGCCTTGCTTGCTTCCCTCGGCATCAATGCCGCCGCCATGATTGGCATCAATGTCGCCAGCGCTCTTCACAGCGACGGCGAAAAGCCCCCCGCACAGATCGTCGCCAAGCCCGTCGATCTGGTCTTTGACAATCCCCAGCTCATCAAGCCTGAGGACAAGCCCCAGCCCACACCTGCTCCCAAGCCTCGGCCTCGTGTCAAGCAGACCCTGAAGCCTAAACCGGTCATCAAGTCCAAGCGGCCCGAGCCGGTCAAGCCCAAGGAGAAGAAGCCCGAGCCCGAGCAGAACAAACCTGAGCCGGATAAGCCCCAGCCCACCCCGGAGCCTGAGGCGGTCAAAGAGCCCGAGCCGGTCAAGGCGGAGCCAAAGCGCGAGCCAGAGCCCGTGCGCAAGCCCACGGTGAAGACAGCGGCGTCGGAGCGGCGGCCCAGTGATGTCCAGCAAAACACGACTGCGACCAACACGACAGCAACCACCTCTCAGACGGCGGTCAATACGAGCACCAGCGCCCAGAACAACAGCGCCGCTCGTATCGCGGGAAGCGCCGGTGAGGCTGCTCGTAGTAGCGAGGTCGCGGCCGGAATTAGTAGTGCAACCGCTCTCAGTCGGAGCTTGCCAACCCGAAACCCAGGAGCACTTGCAGGCGGCTCCAGCCGCTCAGCGGTCTCTGCTACCAGCGAGCGCGCCGACTCGGGCGCGATCGTCGTGGGTGGTGGAAACAACCCTGCGGCTGCGGCGAACTTCCGGCCCTCGGATATCGCCCGAAGCTCAGGGGTTGCCGGCGCAAGCGGTGGCGCGGTGCGCGGTGGGAGCAGCGGCTTTTCCAGCGCGGCGGGCTCTACCTCGATCGCCTCAATCTCTGCGCCCTCGTATGTGGGACGGCGTGGTCCGGCGATTGGCAACACGGCGCTGGTCTCCGAGTCTAAGGCGGTACTGACCTCGGCGATGTCCGACGACGGTAAGGCCAACTCCGGGCTCGCGACCATCCAGGGTACCAAGGGCCAGGTGGCGACCTCGGTGGCAGTTGGACGTACCGGCGTGAGCGGCGAGTCTGCCGGGCGTGCTGGTGTGGGGGGTGGCCGCAATATCGGCTCCGCGAGTGTCGGGGATGCCTCGGTCTCTGGGGCTGGCCCTGGGGGCTCACGGGGACCCGCAAACGGCACAGGACGCCTCACCGATAGCACGACCCGCGGTAGCGTCAGTGGTGCCAATGAGGGCGAGCGTGGCTCGGGCCTCTCTGCAGGCAGTGGCAATGCCGCAGGCGCAGCGGGCGGCACGGCGACCCGTACCGGCGGCGGTGGCGGGCCACAGGGCCAGGCAGGCCGTGCCGGTGGCGGTGGCGGCGGTGGTGCAGCAGCACGTGCGTCGGGTGGTGGCGATGCGGGTGTCGAGACCAAGAACGAGAACAAGGAAGAGAAGAAGCCCATCGTCAAGAAAGACGGCGGGGTGGTGGATAAGAAGCCGGCGGGAAGCGAGTCCAAGCGAAACGAGGACGCAGAGCCGACCTTCGAGCCCACCCCTGAGCTGACTTCCGACATGAAGAAGCGGCAGTTCAAGACCAGTGTCCGCGTCCGGGTCACGATCGATGCCGACGGGAGCCACGAGGAGGAGATCATCCAAGGCACCGGCGACGACGAGATCGACCAGCTGATCCTGCGCACGATGCGTCGCTGGAAGTGGCGACCTGCCTACAAAGACGGCGAGAAGACCAAGTCCACTCGTCCCTATAGCTTCCGAATCAGTATCGACTAAAAAGCAACAAAGCCCCCCGCTTCGGTTGGAAGCGGGGGGCTTTCGCTTTTTTGATTAGGCCGCTTGCCGCGCAGCCTGCTCCATGGTCTCGACAAAGTAGCTCTCCAGCGGCGAGCCGATCCCCGAGCGCAGATGAGCATCCATCTCATGCTCCGCCACGACCTTGCCGCCGTAGATCAAGATCACCCGGTCACAGAGCTGGGCCACCTCATCGAGCTCGTGCGACGAGAAAAAGATGGTCGTGCCTTGCTTACGAACCTCGCCTAAGAGCTCACGCAGGTGCCGACGCCCGATGGGATCCACCCCGCTGGAGACCTCGTCGAGGACAAGCAGGGCGGGCTTCCCCAAGAGCGACTGTGCAATCCCGAGGCGCTGCTGCATTCCCTTGGAGAATGTCCGGAGCTGCTGCTTCTCCCGGCCCTCTAGGCCAACACGGCGCAAGAGCTCCATCGCTTGATCGTCGAGTGCCTTCCCCGAGAGCCCCTGAAGCTTCCCATAGAGTCGTAGGGTCTCTAGAGGGGTCAGGAAGGGATAGTAGAGCGCCACCTCGGGCAGGTAGCCAATCTTGGCCTTTGCCTCAGCGGTTCCCGCGGGTAGCCCAAAGACACTGATCTCCCCCATCTCCGGGAGCACGAAGCCCATGATCGCCTTGATGGTCGTGGACTTCCCTGCGCCATTGGGGCCGAGAAACCCCAGAACCTCACCCGGCTGCACCGAGAACGAGAGGTCATGAACAACCTGCCGGGCGGGCTTGAGAAAGCCGCCTTTGTACGCCACGGTTAGTCCCCGCACCTCCAGGGCCGCCGCCGGCCGTACTCCACCTTCTTCTAATCGTAATACCGTCATCTTTCGAGTCACTCCACTCTAGTTTTCGGCGGAGTTGCCCGGTATCTTTACGGTTGGCTGGACATCTTAGACATCCAAGATCGTCCGCGCGGCCTCGGAGAGTCCTGCGATGGTCTCGGGGCGCAGGGACGTGCTCTGGTTGGTCTGCTGGGGCTGGTCTCGGCGGGTGTAGTAGGCGTGCAGGGCGCGCCGGGGACGGCTGGTGCGGTTGAGGGTTCCGCCGTGCCAGGTGTGGCTATTGAAGATCACCACGGTCCCGGCGGGCGCGACCAGCACTTGCTCACGGGGGTGAGGATCGGCGGGGTTCTCCATCTCATCGCGGGGGGCCTTGCCGCTATTGTGGGAGCCGGGGACAACGCGGGTCGCTCCATTGTCGAGGGTGAAGTCGTCCAGTAGCCAGATCGAGTTGCAGACAAAGAACTCACCGGGCTTTGTGGCCCCGCTCCAGTCCGCGTGGAGGTGCTGGAGCCCTTGGCCGGGGAGGGCAGCGCGGTGGTTGAGCGACGAGAGCTTCAGGTCGCCTTGCAGGACATGGGCGATCCCCGCCAAAACACGCGGGTGGGTGTAGCACGGCAGAAAGAGCGGGCTCTTGTCGACCAGATTGGCGAGGCGGTTGGTTCCCGCCTCCTGGTGCACCTCGATCCCCGCCCGCTCCCCTTCGTCGTCGAGGAGCTCCGCGAGGCGTGCATTGATCGCGGTGAGCTCTGCGGGAGTCAGGATATTGGGGAGAGCGAGAAAACCGTCTTGGTCGAGCTGGGCTTTTTCGGCGGAGCTGAGGGTATCGTCGTGGACCCCCAGAGCGGCCAGTGCATCGTGAATGGTCATGCAGGGGAGTTCGTTGTGGGAAGCGAAGTTTCCTCTTGTAAAATGCCCGGAAAAATTCCTGGGATAAAGGAAGGGATTTTGATGCAATGCGTGGTATATTATGGCGAATCTTGAGGAGGCAAAGTTTGGCACATTCCATGAGAGTTCGTTTTGGCTGGAGCGTCTTTGGCCTCGCTGCCGTAGCCATGGCTGGGTGCGGTGGGAGCACCGACTCGACCGTTCCACCACCGACTGTGAGTAGGAATATCTCGGGCGTCTGGCGTCGCTACCAGATCGCCATTGAGGGCACTCGTGTCAGCTGTCCGGATCCTAAGGAGCTTCTGGCTCCCAATACCCGTGAGCTGACCATCAACAATGTCGTGGTAGATACCTGTGGGTCCAGCGAGTCGCTGACCTTTGGTACCCCGACCTCTGTGGGGACAGGCCGCTATCGCCTCGTGACACTGCGCGGGACGGAAGATGGGACCTATACGATCACAGGCGACACCTTGACCCTGGTCCGGGATGCAGTCAATGGGAAGTACCTAAAAAATCTGGTACCTGCCCAAGCGTCCCAGCGCACGGTCTACAGCGTGAGCATCGTCAATAGTGTCATCCGTATCACCCCCATTGCTCAGCCTGTGTCCCTGAAGAAGGTGGACTCGAGCCTACCCGCGTTCCGTGAGGACGGCTCGATTATCGCCAGCAACGTGACGCCGGTTCCCAATGCCGATGGGACGATCAATACAATCGTTCTGCCGGGCACCAACGATGTGGCTACTGTCAACCCCGATCTCTCGATCACGGTTGGGCCCATCGCCAGTGGAGCGGGCACCGATGATACGCCCGGGTTTGTTCGTGTCCGTGCGGTGGAGAACGCCTTCCAGTTCCAGCCGGCAGACCCGACCTCCCCGGCCCCGACTCCTATGCCCGCCCCTTCCGGTAGCTAGGAAGTCAGCAGCTCTCTAAGTGCCCTCGGTGGACTCCACCGAGGGCACTTTTTGTTGCCCCCGCCGACGGAACGCACGCGGTGTCTCCCCGACCAGCTCCGTAAAGCGGCGTGAGAAGTGAAAGGCGTCCGCAAACCCCAGCGACTCGGCGACCTGCTGGTTTGTGCGCTGTGGAGAGAAGCGCAGGAGCTGCTGGGCAAGGGCGATCCGGCACTGCATGCGGTAGCGGGCCGGCGAGACCCCCTTAGCTTGCTGAAAACGCTTACGAAAGGTCTCGTAGCCCAGCCCAACCTCCTGCGCCACGAGCTCCAGAGAGAGGGACTCCTCCAGCTGAGTCTCCAGGCGCACACAGGCACGGGCAAGCCAGTCGTCGTGGGTAGGGCTCTTCTCCTGAGTCTCGCGTAGCAGGGGCTCGGCGAGCAGCTCCAGAAAATGGTGCAGGAAGGCAAGGCGCTCCTGCGGACTTGCCTGTGGGCCGTGGCTTCCAAGAAGTGCCTGAAGACGCCTTCCCCAGTCCAGGCCAAGCTCCCCCCCGCTACAGACCGGCTGCGCAGGGTTGAGGAGGCCCTCGTGACGCCAGAGATCAAAGATCGGACCATCGAACGTCACGTAGAGCTCATCCCAGCTCTGGCTCGGGGGCGGGCCGTAGCGATGCGGGAGGTCAGGAAAGACAAAGATCACATCGCCAGCCCCGAGTTTCCTATCGACTCCCAGGCTGTCCTGGTAGCGTCCGCGCCCCCGCGTGACCACCACAACCGCGTACGAGCCATAGACCCGCCAGCGCTCCTTTGTGCGTACGCCATGGCCTCCTTGAATCTCTCCCGTGAGGATCAGACGCCCCAGCGCGGTCCGTGTCAGCTCCTCTAGCAAGCGCTCTTGCTCGACCATTTCTGACATGTTTTCTCCCAAATTTGCTATGGATCCGCCATAATCTCTGTGTTATCCTACATGTCATGACAGCGCTCTGTCAAGGAGAAGACCATGCTTCCTGAGCTAGCTACCGACTACCCTCTCACTGCTGAGCAGACCGCCCACTACCAGACCAATGGCTGGGTGCTCCTCCGCTCGGTCGCGGCCCCCGACGAGATCCCGCCCTACCGTGAGGTTATCACGTCGATGACCAATGAGTTCGCCAAGCGCTACGCCCCCATAGAGCAGCGCGATACCTACGGCAAGGCCTTTATCCAGTTCTCCAATATCTGGGAGCTCTCCGACGATGTCAAGAAGTTCGTGACCGCGCGCCGCTTCGCCAAGATCGCGGCGGAGCTGATGGGAGTCGAGGGCGTGCGGCTCTACCACGACCAAGCCCTCTACAAAGAGCCGCGCGGGGGGCACACACCGTGGCACCAGGACCAGCAGTACTGGCCACTCGATGGCGTCAAGTGTGTCACCCTCTGGATGCCGCTGGTCGATGTCTCGGCGGAGATGGGCACCATGCGGTTTGCGTCGGGCTCCCAGGCGCTGGGCTACCTGGGCCATGAGAATATCTCCGATGACTCCGAGGCCCGCTTCGATGCGCTTGTGGCGGAGAAAGGCTACCCGCTCGCCTACGCCGGCGACATGGCCGCGGGCGATGCGACCTTCCACAACGGCTGGACCCTGCACGGTGCTCCCGGCAACGCCGACGCCGAGCGTACCCGTGAGGTGATGACCATTATCTATCTCGAGGACAACGCCACGATCTCGACGCCGGACCACGCCAACCGGGAGAACGACCTGCGCCGCTGGTTCCCCGGCCTCAAGCCCGGCGAGCTCGCCGCCAGCAGTCTCAACCCCCTGCTCTACCACAAGACCCTCCTGCCATGACGCTCACTGCACAGCGAAAGGAGCTAGAGCTAACGGGGGATACCTTCGGCGAGCTGCGTGAGTCCAACGATATCCTCCTCGACGGGCCAGCGCTCCAGCAGCGCATGGCCGACGACGGCTATCTCTTTTTCCGCGGAGCCCTAAGCCGCTCAGGTGTCACCGAGGCGCGGCGGGAGTGTGTGCGGCGGCTCGCGGAGGCAGGACGCTTGGAGCCGGGCACGGACCTGATGGACGCAATCCCGCGGAGGGAGGGCACCGGGAGCTACTTCTGGGCCGAGCTCGCGGAGGGCAACGCGCCGCTGCGGGAAGTACTCTACTCCGGGCCGATGATGGCGATCTTCGAGCGGCTCTTGGGCGGCACCGTGCGCCACTACGACTTCACCTGGATGCGGGCCGTGACACCGGGCGGCGGGACAGCCCCTCACTGCGATGTGGTCTACATGGGACGCGGGACAAAGAACCTCTACACGGCCTGGACGCCGCTGGGGGATATCCCGCGCTCCGTGGGGGGTCTGATCGTCCTAGAGGGCTCCCACAAGCGCCACGATATCACGGGGAGTTATCTGGCACAGGACGTCGACTCCTACTGTGAGAATGGGCCTGTCGCCGAGGAGGTGCGGACGGGAAAGATTCACTGGGAGCACCCCGAGACCCACGCCCCCTGGGACGGTGCCTTCTCCCACGACCCGCCCGCGCTACGCAAGCAGCTCGGGGGGCGCTGGCTGACAGCGGACTATGCGATGGGCGATGTGCTGATCTTCTCAATGGCGACCCTCCACGCTAGCCTAGACAACCAGGGCGACACGATCCGCCTGAGCTCCGACACGCGCTACCAGCGCGCCGATGAGCCCATCGATGAGCGGTGGATCACGGGGCCACAGGGCGAGAAACCCATCGCACATGGGCTCGCGGCCAAGCGCGGGAGAATCTGCTAGCGCCACTCAACCTGGAGCTGGATACGGCCCACGGCGCGCCAGCTATCGAGCAGGCTCCAGGCCTCCGCGGGGTTGGGGGTGGCAGGTGCGCCGGAAAAACCCTGGCGAGCCAGGAGCGCGACAATACGCTCGGGCTCGCCGGTAATCACGTCACCACTGGGGGTGACCACACGGATAATGCGTCGGGGTGGGAGCGGGCGGTTCTTGACATCGGGGCGCTTACCACGGCGTGGGGCGTGGATGAGGAGCAGCTCGATCAGCAGGATACCGATCAGCAAGACGGGAATCAGCGCGATCCAGAAGACGGCCATTGTCCCCCTCCCCTACTCCTCCGTCGCGTGCTGCCGCTTGGCCCAGAGCTCACCGAGCCCCGCTAAGGGAGTTGAGGTAACCACCGTATCCAGCTCGTCTTCGAGGACCGAGACACCGTTGGAGCACCCGCCCGCACAGAGAGGCTGGAGCGGTGCCGCCAGCAGGAGGTTCTGGCGGAGCAGATCCCCCAGGTTTAGGATTGTCCCCTCCACCACCGCGGCCTCGACATTCTCATCGACAATCTTGACCTCCCCTTGGGCATAGGCAGTGTTCTCGGCGATCAGGTCGAAGGACTCTTCCAAATCCGTGACCACGTCTTGGCGGGTCGGCTGGAGACAGCGCGTGCACTCCATCTCCAGGGTAGAGCGCACCTGGCCACTCAGAAGCAGGGCGGCCCCCGTATTGGTCAGGACCACGTTGCCCACGACCTCGGTGACCGCGCCAAGCTCCGCAATCGCCCCCACGGGAATTCCGACCCGGTGCTTGTAGCGCATGCCGGGAGTGCGGGCGAGCATCCCAATATCGAGCAGGAGCTCATCGGGGCCAGGGACTCCCGCCTGACGGTTGACTCCCCCCCGCGCGGCGACTTTACTGTTGGCAGGTGCGACCGAGACAACTCCCCCCTCGCCTGGGTCGTCGTCGTCTGTATGGTAAGCAAATCTTGACATCGTATTAATCTATCGCACACGGAGGGGGTTGTGCTAAGCTAGCGGCGCGTGGTGGTCGAGAGCCGGTCGGCCTCTTGCTGGCTGCGCTCGAGGAGCTGACGCCCCCGCTGGACCTGGTTGCGCAGGCTTCCCATCTTCTGCTCCACCCCGCCAATCAGGTTGTTGAGCTGCTGCTCCACCTCGACCAGGACCTCGCGGGCGTAGTTATCGGAGTCGCGGCGCATGTCTTGGGCGTAGCGGTCGGTCTCAGCGCGTAGCTCACGGACATAGCGGTCGATCTCCGTGCGGCGTGCATCGGCCTCAGAGCGCGCCTCACGGCGCAGCACCTCGGCGTCGGCCTCTGCCCCAGAAATAATCGAGCGCGCCTGGGCGTTTGCCTGCTCCATCACCGCGGTCTGCTGGACCATCACCTCGGCCTTGCGGCGTGCCTCCTCGACAATCCGTGCGGCTTCTTGACGCGCGAGCTCCAGGGTCTGCTCGGCCTCACGCCGCCCGGAGGCTCGGACCTGGTCTGCCTGAGAGTGGGCTGTCTCCAGAAACTGCTTGGCACTGCTCTGGGCGTTCTCCACCTCTTGCTCGGCGACCTGGCGTGCCTGGGCGAGCTGGTCGTGGGCATCCCGCTCCGCTTTCTCCAAAAGCCGATCGGCATCGTCCGCGATCAGACCCGCACGGCGCATGTCCTCGGGCAACGAGGCGCGTACCTTCTGAACAAGCGTGTAGAACTCTTCCTGGTTGAACCGAGAAAAGCCCATCACGACTGTTGCATTGTCCACGAGCGCCTCCAGGCGCTCTAAGCACTTCAGTGTATCTATGGGAATGCCGCTCCTTCTCCAGCAAATCGAACCTTTAAAGCACGCTGCACCGGCTCGGGTGCCAGCGCGGAAATATCGCCACCAAGACGTGCGATCTCTTTGACAATCGAGGAGGAAAGATAGAGGTACTCAGCACTCGTCATCAGAAAAAACGTCTCAATATCAGGAGCCATCTGCCGGTTTGCCAGAGCAATCTGAAACTCAAACTCAAAGTCTGAGACCGCGCGAAGTCCACGGACAACAACTCGGACTCCAAGCTCCCGGACAAAGTTCACCAGCAGACCATCAAAGCTGGTCACGCGCACATTGGGCCAGGGTGCGACGCACTCCTGTAAGATCGTCACCCGCTCGTCGGGAGTGAAGACAGAGCTCTTGGTGGAGTTCCGCCCCACAGCGACCACAAGCTGATCGAACGTCTTTGCGGCACGCTCAATGATATCAAGATGACCGTTGGTTGCAGGATCAAAGGACCCTGGATAGACTGCCGTGATAGGTTGGCTCACGTTGGATCATTCTACCGCAATTTTAAGAGTTTATGTCCTCGTGATGAACTCTTTTTCATTCTTTTGGAACCAAAGAGCCATGAACGCAAAACACACCTCGCTTCTTGATAATGTCCGAGTCGCGGCCCCGTGCCACGAGAGCTGGGACGCCATGCCGGGAACGGCCCAGGTGCGCTCCTGTGAGCGCTGCCAGCACAAGGTCTACAACCTCTCCGAGCTCACCCAGGCCGAGGCCGAGGCCCTTCTCCGGTCTGCAGAGGGTCGGCTCTGTGTGCGCTTCTACCGCCGCGCCGATGGGACGATCATGACCAAGGACTGCCCGGTCGGAAGCACCGCACGCCGCGCACGCCGGATCACCCAGGCCACTGCGGGGGTCGCCGCCGCCGTGGGAACCGCCGCCGCGCTCCTTCGCCCCCAGCCCCAGGCGCACGTGACCATGGGTTCCCCGATGCCTCTGCCCGTGATCCAGTCCACGCCTGAGCCGCTCCCCCAGCCCGTCATGGGCGCTGTCGCCGCTCCCCGAAATGCCGAGCTGGGTGAGATCGCCCTGCCCGAGCGCGAGGTGATGGGCAAGGCGGTCGTGGTCGTGAAGAAATCCAACCACTAGGGCTTGGGCGGTATCATAGGGAGCATGAGTGTTCTGGAAACCGATGTCTCTGCTCCCCCAGCCCCGAAGGCGCGCACCAAGACCGCCTCAAGAGTCGCCTCAGCGACCGCAGTGCTGCACGATCTGCTGATCGTCACATGGGCCGTCCCCGCCGACTCCCTCCAATCATTAGTTCCTGCCGGGACGACTCTGGAGCGCCTGCCCCGCGAGGACGGTAGCCTGGTCGGGTTTGTCCAGCTGCTCTTTGCCCTGCGCGACGATGCCCGGTGGTCGGTGCTCCCCGCGAGCATGGGCGATGACTTTCACGAGGCGACTCTCCAGGTGCTCACGCGCGACACCGATGGCCCCTCGGCCTTTGTGGTGAAGCACTTTGTGGCGAGCACGCAGATCGCGACCAGCCTCATGCCCTTCACGCAGGCGGCCGAGGAGGCGCGCTTTCATGTCTATGTGGCGGGCGACCCGGCGCGCCAGACCTTCGAGAAACTGGGAATCAAGCTCACGACCCACTCGGTGCAGGTCCATGTGCGCGGCGAGGCGACCGAGCTCCCGGAGCGCACCCTCGTCGGGCCGTGGCTGGAGAGTGTCGCCTTCTTCTCCCGACTCGAGCGCCAGGTCCACCCGGGACGCCTCCCCAAGGACTCCCAGACCCTCTTCCGCACCGAGCACCCGCCGCTCAAGCCCGTGGCGGTGAAGCTGACCCACCAGATCGTGCGCCCCTTCGATAATTTGGAGCTGGGCGAGCCGCTTCTGGCGCTCTACCAGGCAGAGCTTCCCGTGACCAACCTGCCTATCCGACGAAGGTAACAGCAACGCCGGGAAGGGCGAGCTCTAGCCGCCGGCCTAGCTCCCGCGCGCCGGGGTTCTCAGTCGCATGGTGGCCGCCGTCGATGAGCAGAAACCCCTGCTCGGCGGCGGCGACAAACTCATGGTGGCGGATATCCCCGGTCACGAGCGTATCCGCACCCGCGGCCAGCGCATCGGCCAGGAGCTCCGCCCCCGCCCCACCACAGACCGCGACGGTCTGCACCGCCAGCGCCCGTGTCGGAGTCAGGGTGCGAGGCGCGATTCCCAAGACATTGCCCAGCTTGTTGAGAAAATCCGTGGCGCTGAGCGGCTCGCGCAGGAGCCCCACCCGCCCAATCCCGTCGCCACTCTCCTTCGCCGTAACACGCAGGACCTTGACCTCGGTCAGGCCCACCAGCTCCGCCAGAACATCGTTGATCCCGCCCTGCGCGACATCCCAGTTGGTGTGGGCACAGGCCACCGAAAGCCCGTGCCGCGCACAGGCCAGGACCACGCTCCCCGGATGCGGCTCGTCGGCAAGGAGCGTCCGGGCGGGCTGGTAGATCAGCGGATGGTGCGCCACGATCAGGCTCGCTCCCACCTTGCGCGCGGCCTCCACCGCCCGGTGCGTCACATCGAGACACGCAACAATCCCGGTCAGCGGTGCCTTGGAGTCGCCGATCAGTAGGCCACGCGGGTCACTGCCCAGCGTAAGGTACGGCGGCGCAAGCTGGTCGAGCGCCGCAATCGCATCACGAATAGTCGTCATTGTTTAGTAGCTCAGCAGGGTTGTGATATCGCGCCCGACCAGCTTGCTACGGCCCGCCAGAAACGCCAGCTCGATAAAGAAGGCAAATCCAACAGTCGCGCCGCCCAGCTTCTCGACCAGCTGCCCCGCCGCCACGGCCGTCCCCCCGGTCGCGAGGACATCATCGACAATCACCACCCGCTGCCCCGGCTTGATGGCATCGACATGGGCCTCGACAGTCGCAGTTCCGTACTCCAGCGCGTACTCCTGGGTGACAGTCTTGTAGGGGAGCTTCCCCGCCTTGCGAAACGGCACAAACCCGACTCCCAGCTCGTGGGCAACAGGGGCACCAAAAAGAAACCCACGGGACTCGATCCCGACAATCACATCGGGGCGGAGGCGCTTGATGTCCTCGGAGAGCGCGGCGATCACCTCGGCAAAGGCGACTGGGTCGGCAAGGACGGGGGTGATGTCTTTAAACATAATCCCCGGCTGGGGGAAATCGGGGATATCACGGATGAGGGTTGCGGCTTTCATGGCTCTATTCTACACTGTTTCGGGCGGCTAAAGCGGCCCGCTGGTGCGGCAAGACCCATAAATGGACCTGTATACTAGCGTATGGAAACGCGGACAAAGATGTTAACAACGGGGACAACGTTTGCGGTGGACGATGTCGCTCCAGCACAAACGCGGCTAAAACAAGAGTCTCTTCTCACTTCCCTGGAGCGGCGCAGTGGACGCACCTTTATCAACCTTCCTCACCACGACAAGCCCGTCGTTGCCAACGCGACCTTTCATCCGCTGATCGAGGCGATCCACCGTGCCTTCGCCGACCACCGCCCGCTCGTCCTCTCCCCCGATGCGATCTGGCTGACGATCCAGCAGGGTTTCGCACACCATGTCAACGAGAACGCCGAAGCGCTCCGTCCTCTGCTCGTCTCCCACGAAGGCAAGCGGGAGCTTGTCGTGGGGATGGAGAGCTTCCCCACCGACGAGACCTGGCCCGATGCGATCGCGCTCTGGTCGGCGAGCGTGCGGGAGTACATCGATCCCCAGCTCCACGCCGCACTGGTCTGCAACTTCTCCACCACCACCTCGGCGATCCGCACCGCCAGCGAGGTCGCGCTCCTGGATGCCTTCCAGCGCTACTTCGACTATGTCCTCCTCTGCATCTGCGGCATCCCCGCGGTCACTCTCTTGGGCACACCCGACGACTGGCGCAAGATTCGCCAGCGTATCGAGCTTTTGGAGCCCTACGACCTCGGCTGGTGGGTCTCTCGCCTGCGCCCGATCCTCGATGAGCTCGTCAAAACCGCCGAGGGCAGCCCCGATACCAAGTTCTGGCAAGCGATCTACAAGCCCGCCTACGCCTATGGCGGTGATGTGGCCACGGGTTGGATCAGCGATCTCTTTCCCTACTTCGGGGATAGCGGTGAGCACTACCGCAACGACACCCTCGCTATCCCCCGCCAAGACTGGGCACTTGTCAGCAAGGACGACCACCCGATGGGTCGCGCGGGAGTCTCCCCCAAGACGTTCCCTTCCGGCCTCGCCTGCGCCCCGATTACGCTACGCCCCGGTGAGTTTCGTCTCAATCTCCTCGCAGGGTTTCTGGGTGTCACCCAGGACGCACAGACAGGAGCACTCGCACCCCTTATCGGCTGGAGCGTCTGTGAGCCAGATCGAATCGATGCCTTCTGGAACCGGTGCAGTGGAGCCTTTCCTTCCGATGCCGCCACAGAGAGTCACCCTAGCTGCTGGGAGAGCCTCCCCGCGGAGCTAGTCGCCTTTACCCAGCGGTTCTCCCGCATGACCCTCTTTCCCAATACTTCCCATTCCTGGGAGCTAAAGATACCGCAAATCGGTCACATCGCTCAGGGAACTGTTTTTGCAGAGGGGCCAGATGGCTGGGTTCTTTGCGTCGCGCTGAGCAGTGGTCCCCTCTCTACCTGGCTGCAGACGATTACTTTAGGCAAGTACCCAACTGTCCCCCCAGACGACAGCCACTACCACCAAGACCTAACCGATACGCGTGAGCTGGAAGGCACAGTTCTGGAGGTTCTGGAGCGGCTGATCGCCGGGCGGGGCGACCTCAGCCAGCTCTAAAACAAAAATGGCCGGAGGCGTTTGCCTCCAGCCATTCCTATTTGTCCCCCCGCCCGGCGGGGGTTAGGGGGGCTACCCTAGTCCTCGGGCTTCTTGCTGGCGTCGAAGTACTCGACCGTCTTGACCGAGTCGCCCTCACGGAGCTCGATCAGCTTGACGCCTTGGGTCGAGCGGCTCTGAGTGGTCTTGATCTCGCTGACCTTGACACGAATCCCGGTGCCATGCTCGGTGACAATCACCAGGCGCAGGTTCTCTTGCCCCTCGCGCGGCACCACACACGCGGCGATCAGGTTGCCAGTGCGCGCCGTGATGTCCATCGTCTTGAGGCCCTTGCCGCCGCGGCCCTGGGTCTTGTAGGCCTCCATCGATGTCCGCTTGCCGAGGCCATTGGCACCCACCACCAGCAGGTCGGAGTCGTCGGAGGCGATATCCATCCCCACCACACGGTCGTCGTCGCCGTCCAAGACAATCCCACGGACACCGCCCGATGCCCGGCCACTGGCGCGCACATCGGACTCCTTGAAGCGAATCGCCATGCCCTTGATGGTTGTCAGCACGATATTCTGCTCGCCATCGGTCAGCTTCACCCAGTTGAGCTTATCGCCCTCGTTCATGTCGAAGGTCACGAGGCCATTGGCGCGCAGGTTCGCAAACTCCGCGATCCGGGTGCGCTTGATCTCCCCCCGCACCGTCCCCATGAAGAAGTACCCCTCGGCGTTCTTCAGGTTGCGGATCGGGACGGTCGCAGTGATGTGCTCATCGGGGAGGATCTGAATCAGGTTGATGATGTTCATCCCCATCGCGGTCCGGCTGGACTCAGGCACCTCGAAGGCCTTCAGGCGGTAGACCCGGCCCCGGTCGGTGAAGAAGAGGATGTAGTCGTGGGTCGAGGCCATGAAGAGGTGCTCGAAGGCATCCTCCTCCTTGGTCTTGCCCGCGATCCGCCCCTTGCCTCCGCGGCCCTGGGTCGGGAACGTGTCCATCTTCAGGCGGCGAATATAGCCATCACGGGTAATCGTGATCAGCATCTCTTCGTCGGCGATCAAGTCCTCCAGGTTGATCTCCTCCGCCTCGGTCTTCTCGATCCGGGTGCGGCGGGCATCGCCAAACTTCTCGCGCAGGTACTCAAGGTCCTTCTGGATCAGCGCATCCACACGACGCTGGTCGTTGAGGATGTCCTCGAGGCGCGCGATCTCTTTCAGGAGCTCCTTGTACTCGCCCTCGATCTTGTCCTGCTCCAGGCCCGTGAGCTGGCGCAGCTGCATGTTGAGGATCGCCTCGGCCTGGATTCCGGTGAAGGCGAAGCGCTCGATCAGGCGGCCACGCGCCATCTCGGTGCTGCGGGACTGGCGGATGATCTGGATGACCTCATCGAGGTTCTGCACCGCGATTTGGAGGCCCTCCAGGATATGGGCACGGGCCTTGGCGCGGGCCAGCTCAAAGCGCGTCCGGCGCGTGATGATCGTCCGGCGGTGCTCGATGTACTCCTGCAGGATCCCCTTGAGCCCCAGGGTCTTGGGGCCGCGGCCGCCATCGACCAGCGAGAGCAGGATCACGCCGAAGTTCATGCGCATCGGGGTGTGCTTGAGCAGGTAGTTGAGGACCTTCTGCGGCAGGACATCGCGGCGCAGCTCGATCACCACGCGCATCCCGGTCTTGTCGGTGTAGTCGTTGACCCCGGTGATCCCCTCGACTTTTTTCTCCCGCGCCAGCAGGCCGATCTGCTCGATCAGCTTGCTCTTGATCACCTGGTAGGGCAGCTCGGTGATGATGATCGCGGTCTTGTTGTTGTCCATCTGCTCAAAATGGACCTTGGCCTGCATGGTCACCGAGCCACGCCCGGTCTCGTAGGCCGCGCGAATCCCCTTCTGGCCCAGGATGAGCCCGGAGGTCGGGAAGTCTGGGCCGGGGATGAAGGCCATGAGCTCCTCGGTAGTGACCTCGGGGTGGCGGAGCTGGTGGATCAGGGCGTTGCAGACCTCGGTGAGGTTGTGGGGCGGCATGTTGGTCGCCATTCCCACGGCAATTCCGGTGGCCCCGTTGCAGATCAGGTTGGGGAACTTCCCGGGCAGCACTGACGGCTCCCGGCGCTCGTTGTCGAAGGTGGGGACAAAATCAACGGTGTCCTTCTCAATGTCTTCGAGGAGCTCCATCGCCAGCGGGGTCATACGTGCTTCCGTGTAGCGGTAGGCCGCCGGTGGGTCGTCGTCGATCGAGCCGAAGTTCCCCTGGCCGTCGACCAGCGGGTAGCGCAGCGAGAAGTCCTGCGCCATACGCACCATGGTCATGTAGATGGCCTGGTCGCCGTGGGGGTGGAAGTTACCAATGGTCTCCCCGACGATCTTTGCGGACTTCAGGTGGCGGTTGTTGGGCGAGAGCCCCAGCTCGCGCATGGCGTAGAGAATGCGCCGCTGGACCGGCTTGAGGCCATCGCGGACATCGGGGAGGGCGCGGGAGACGATGGTCGACATCGCGTAGCCCATGTAGCTGGTGCGCATCTCCTCGCTGATCTCGATCTTGGGGCCATCGTAGGTCATCACCGCGACACCCGGCTCAGCCAGGGCCTCCGGCGTCTCCGGAAGATTCTCATCTTCAGGCGTAGCTTCAGCGGGGTTCGTTAAATCATCGGGCATAGAATATCCTCAAACAAAAGGCTACCGGGGTACTCCGTTGTCGTGCCGGAGAGCGGAAATCATCCCAGTATTTTACCATGAAATGCGCTAAAATGGGTTATGTTACCCCCTCTTCCCGCCATGATCGCGCTCGTGCAGGCACCGCAAGCCCCGAGCTGGGAGACCCTCACTAAGGCGTTTGCCTACGACTCCCACGCGCCTCTGAGCGCCAAGGAAACCAGCGACGGTAGCCGGCTCAAGCTTAGCTTCACCAACCTGCGTGGGGAGACGGTCACCGCGCTCTACCAGAGGCCCGATGGTCCTGGCCCCTTCCCGTGTGTCGCACTGCTACATGGCCTCGGCGGAAGCAAGGAGCAGCTCTTCGCACTCATGGCCCCGGAGCTGGTCAAGCAAGGCTTCGCGGTCCTCGCCCTGGATGCGGCCCTGCACGGCGAGCGCAAGGTGGAGGGCAAGAGCCCCCAAGCCGCGTTTCTGAAAGTGGTCCCGGATACGGTCAAGGACTGGCGCCAAGCGCTGGACTGGCTCAGCACCCGCCCCGAGGTGAATAAGAACCGCATCGGGCTGCTGGGGTACTCGATGGGCGCGTTCCAGGGCAGCATTCTCATGGGAGTCGAGCCACGCTTCCAGGCCGCGACTCTCTGTGTCGGGGGCGATCCCTTTGTCACCTTCCCCGGTGCCGCGCTGGCGTCCCCAAGCAACTTTATCGGCCACGCCACCCCACGCCCGGTCTACTTTGCCAATGGCACCAAGGACACGACAGTAACGCCGGCTGCCTCGAAGGTGCTCCTCAGCGCCGCAAAAGCCCCCAAGGTCGTCAACTGGATCGAGTCCGGCCATCTCTTGCCTGCTGAGGAGGTAAGGAAGGGCCTCTCCTGGCTCACTCTCCGGCTAAAGCTCCCCGCCGCCGCCGATCGCTTCGCCGCGCCCGACCCCGCCACGCTGCGCTTTGCGCCGGTCGAGGATGCCGATGCACGGGTGGAGAGAGTGAGCTTCACCAATGCCGCCAAAGAGCCGGTCAGCGGGCTCTACGTGCGCCCCAAAGACGGCACCGGCCCCTTTCCGCTTGTCCTCGTGCTGCATGGCAAGGGCCACAGCAAGGAGCGGATGCTAAATACGATGAAGCGCGAGTTCGCCAGCCGCGGGATCGCCGCCATTGCTCTGGATGCCGCGGGCCACGGCGAGCGCAAGCCGGTCACCGACACCGAGGCGATCTTCACCACGACGATCCAAGACTACCGCCAGCTCCTGCCGAATCTCCTAGAGCGCCCGGAATTAAATCCCGAGAAAGTCGGGCTGATCGGCTTCTCGATGGGCGCGATGATGGGGACGATCCTCACCGCAATTGACGAGCGCATCCGGGTGGCGCTTCCCTGTGTCGGCGGCGAGCTGGACACGCTCCCCGCAACCTGCCGCCCCGCCCTCTTCGCCCCCTATGTCACCGACCGCCCGATCGCCTTTGTCAACGGCCACAACGACCCGACCGTCCCCGAAGCCGCCGCCAAGAAGCTCCATTCAGCCGTGGGTACAAACCCCACAATCTTCTGGTACGACGAAGCCGACCACACGATCCCGAAGCCTACGCTGCGCCTCGGAACCGACTGGCTTGTGGAGAAGCTCAAGTGAAGCGCCTCGCGCTTGGCCTGACGCTGGGGGCGGTGCTGTTTGCATTTTCCCCCCTAACCCCCGCCGGGCGGGGGGACAATAAGGAAAAACCTATTGGAATCCCCCGCCGGGCGGGGGCTAGGGGGGGGCAGGCATTTCTGGACAAGTACTGCGCTCCGTGCCACACGGGGGAGAAAGCGAAGGGGAACTTTCGCACCGAAGCACTGACGCCGGAGAGCTTCAAAGATCGGGCGCTCAAGGCCAAGTGGGCGGAGGCGGTGAACCAGCTCAACAGCCAGCTCATGCCCCCACGCGAGGCAATGCAGCCGACCGCCGCCGAGGTGGCGGCGTTTGTGGACGGGGTGGCAGCGGAGACCAAGAAGGCCGAGGACGCGCTTAAAGACAAAGCGCCCGTGATCCGGCGGCTCACCCGCGATGAGTACAAGAACTCCATCAAGGACCTCACCGGCGTGGATTTTGATACGTCGGGCTTCCCTGCCGACCCGTCGGGGGGCGGCTTTGACAACAATGCGCGCAATCTGACGGTCTCCCCGCTCCATGTCGAGCTCTACGCCAACGCCGCCAAGCAGATCCTGGATCAAGCGCTGGTCGAGGAGGGCCAGCCGCGCCCCGAGAAGATTCTCTGGCGCTTCGACCCAAAGAACACCGCCATGGACTCACGACGGGTGAAGCTCGATACCAAGAACAACTTCGTGATTGTCAATGGCGGCAAGAACACCGAAGAGGGCGACTGGATCGTCGTGCACCACGAGAGCTGGGACAAGGGAGTCGATGCGCGCAACTTCGCGGTGCCGGTCGAGGGAAACTATATTGTCCGGCTCCGTGCCGCCGGGCGTGTGCCCAATCGCCAGCAAGTGACCGCCGCCGCCGAGAAGATCCTGGCTGCGCGCCGTGACCAGCAGCTCCAGCAGAACCCCAACGGTGCCAAGTACCACCAGGAGGCCTACCAGCGCGACCTGAAGCACTTCGCCACCGACCCGATCTACGGCTACGGCCCGCCACGCGTGAAAGTGGTGCAGCACCTCGGCTCGCAGCCGCGCACGGTGGCAGAGGTGGATATCACCGAAGGCCCCAAGACCTACGAGTTTCCCGCGCGCTTCACCACCCAGTCGGCGGGAATCAACTTCCACTACGCCTACGACATCCCACGCGTCTTGGAGAACTTCTGGTGCCAGGGCCACGACGACTTCGCCCGCCCGGAGCTTCTGATCGACTGGTTCGAGCTCGAAGGCCCGATCTACGATGCCTGGCCCCCTACCAGCCACACCCGCATTCTCTTTCCATCGCCCCTGCGCCAGAGCAACGAGCGGGAGTACGCCAAGCAGGTGCTTGCGGCATTCATGCGCCGCGCCTACCGCCGCCCCATCGCAGAGGCGGAGCTGGCCGGCAAGCTGGCGCTCTTTGACCAGGCGCGACAAGACAAGCTCAGCTTTGTCGAGGCGATCAAGGCTCCTCTCACCGCTATTCTGGCCTCGCCCAACTTCCTCTTTCTCATGGAGACGCCCGGAAAGCTCACCGACCACGCGCTCGCCGCTCGCCTCTCCTACTTCCTCTGGGCCGCGCCGCCCGACACCACTCTCAGCCAGCTCGCCGACTCGGGAAAGCTCAGCAATCCGACCACTCTCAAGCAGCAGACCGACCGCCTGCTCGCCGACCCGCGCTCGTCGGAGTTTGTACGGCGCTTCGCCGGGCAGTGGCTGGGTCTGAATCAGGTCGGGGCCAATCCCCCCGCCGCCGATCTCTTCCCCGGCTACGACCGGCACTTTGAGCTCTCGATCGTGGGGGAGTCCGAGGCGTTCTTTGCGGAGATTCTAAAGAGTGATTTAGATGCGCTGAATCTGATCAAGTCCAACTTTGTCGTGGTCAACGAGCGCCTCGCACGGGCCTATGGGATTCCCGGTGTCAAGGGCGATACGTTCCGGCGCGTCGCTGTCCCCGCAGGAGTCCACCGTGGCGGCGTCCCCACCCAGGCCAGCATCCTCACGATCACGTCGAATGGCACGCGCACGTCGCCGGTGAAGCGGGGCACCTGGATCATGAAGACCTTGCTCGGGGCCGATCCGGGGCTCCCCGTGGCCAATGCGGGCGAGATCGCGGCGCGCGTGCCGGGGATCGAGAAAGCGACCGTCCGTAAGCGCCTCGAAATCCACCGCACCCGCCCTCAGTGCGCCCGCTGCCACAGCCGCATCGACCCGCTGGGCTTCTCGCTGGAGAACTTCGACGCCTCCGGGGCGTGGCGCGAGCGTGAGGGCTTTGGCTACAAGGGCCGTGTCGAGCAAAACGACCCGCTGATCGACGCCAGCTCACAGCTCCCCGATGGCACCAAGATCACCGGTGTGGACGGCCTCCAAGACGCGCTCCTCGCCCGCAGCGACGACTTCCTCACCTGTCTCTCGACCAAGCTCCTGACATTTGCCCTAGGCCGCGAGCTCTCTCTTGCCGATCGGCCCCTCGTCCAGGGCGCGGTAAAGTCCATGAAAGCCAACAAGAACACCCTGCGCTCGCTGATCGAGTTCACAGTGACATCGGAGGCTTTTCGGATAAAATGAACATAACCTTTCCTCGCAGCCGGGCGGCTAAAGCGGCCCGCTGGTGCGGCAAGACCCATAAATGGGCCTCGTTGTTTCATACCCTACCCTCAGCGGGCTTCAGCCTGCCTGCCGAAACAGCGGGCCGCTTTAGCCGCCCGGCTGTGATGCCCCAGGAGACCCCTCAATGAACCGACGGTTTGTTTTGCGCGCCGCAGGCGCAAGTCTATTGTTGCCGATGCTGGAGGCAATGCTCCCGCGCCGGGGCGAGGCCGACGAGAGCAAGTTCCAGCCGTGGGAGCGCTGCGATGTGAAGCACCCGCGCCTGATCTGCTGCTACATCCCCAACGGGGTCAATATCGCCGAGTGGGTGCCCAAGGACGCGGGCGAGAGCTACACCCTCTCCCCGACACTCCAGGCGCTGGCGGGCATCCGCGACGAGTTCACGGTGCTCTCGGGGCTGGGCCATCCCCAGTCCGAGGGCGGGCACTCGGGGGCGGACACGTGGCTGACAGGTGCGAACCTCAAGAGCAAGCCCGGCTCGGACTACACCAACTCCATCTCGGTGGACCAGATTATCGCCGCAGCACACGCCAAAGCAACCCGGTATCCGTCGCTCCAGCTCTCCGACCTCTCCGGGACCGGAAGCGCGGGACACTCGCACACGCTCTCGTTTGACCGCAACGGCACCCCGCTGCCCTCCGAAAACTCCCCACGACGGCTTTTCGAGCGCCTCTTCGTGCCCGAGAACGCCGCCGATCGGGCCGCCGCGCTCCGCCGCTACACCCAGCGCCGCTCGATCCTCGATGAGATCTCCGCCGAGGCCAAGGCGCTCGATAAAAAACTCGGCACCGACGACAAGAAAAAGCTCGATGAGTACTACACATCGGTGCGGGAGACTGAGCAGCTGGTCGGGCGACTCCAAGGCTGGATTGATGTCCCCAAGCCCAAAGTCCCCGAGACGAACCTCGGCCTCAACATGCAGCCCGCCAACGCACACGACCGCCCCATGTGGCTCGATGTCATGCTCCAGCTCAGCTATCTCTCGTTTGTCACCGACACGACCCGTGTCATTACCTTCGAGTGGTCCCGAGAGGCGGGCGGCTTTGGCGGCGGCGGGGAGAACCACCACGAGCTCTCCCACCACGACGGTAGCCCGGAAAAGCTCAAGAAGCTCGCGGAGATCGACAAGTTCCACCTAGGCCGCCTAGAGCGCTTTGTCAAGCTCCTCGCCGCCACCCAAGAGGCCGAGAGCCGGATGCTGGACCGGACGATGATTGTCTTTGGCTCGGGGATGAACTCGGGGACGGGCACGGGAGACCACTCGCCCAAGAACCTGCCCCTGCTCCTCGCCGGCGGAAAGGCGCTCGGGCTTAAGCACGGACGGCACCTCGCCTTCGATCCCGACAAGCATCCCCCGCTCTCCAATGCGCTCCTGACGCTCCTTCAAAAAGCCGGTGTGGAGACCGAAAAATTCAGCGATGCCTCGGGGACGCTGCAGGGGCTGGTCTAGCGGGGCGGAAGAAAACGACTCACCCGGAGTAGTGCCTCCGGTGCCGCCAACGACGAGACGCTCTGGGTTTCATCGTAGACCCGGACGCTTCGGTACTCGCCTGCCACTGGGTCCCGGTAGACTTGGACGCGACGCCCCGTAATGTCCACAACCCAGTACTCCGGGATGGTAGCCGTGGCGTAGAGGAGCGCTTTCTCGGTCTTGTCCTTGTGCAGTGTGGCACTTGAGACCTCGACAACAAGCACAAACTCCTCCGGACCAGGAATCCCCGAGGTCAGATAGTCCGTGATAGGGTGGCGTGTGACCGCAACATCGGGCTGAGGCTCCTGGGTATCACTGATTGCCAGGGAGCCCCCCATGCGCGTAAAGTCTTCCCCGAAGATTTGAATCAGTGCCAAGAACAGCCGTGAGTTGACAAAAAGGTGTGGTTCATTGGGCATGGTGGAGATAATCTCACCGTCGATAAGCTCGTGGCGGCCATCCCCAAGAACGCCACTCTCACAGAGCCAGTGGAAGGTGGCACGTGTCCAGCGCACCTTGCCTTGCTGTGGAGGAAGCACGGGCATTTTTTCTTGGGTCTGGGAGGCCATTCTCCCATTATACCGCTCACGGCTCGACCAAGGCGCTCGGATAGGCTACAATACAGCCAGACAATGAGCCACTCTACCTGGCGCGCCAAGAACCCGATCGTCTCGTTTCGCCATGCGGTCGAGGGAATCGCACACGCGTTTCGCACCCAGCGGAACATGCGCTTTCACACGATCGCCTTCTCCCTGGTCTTTCTCGCGGGGCTGATCCTGCGCCTCCCACGGGTGGAGATGCTGGCGCTGGTCTTCTGCGCCGCCCTGGTGCTCATCACCGAGATGTTCAATACCGCGATCGAGGCGACCGTGGACATGATCACCCAGAGCTACCACCCCGCCGCCAAGTTCATCAAGGATATCGCCGCAGGTGCCGTTTTGATCTCCGCGATCACGGCGGTGCTGGTGGGCGCGGTGGTCTTCTGGGGAGCGGTGCGCCCCGAGACCCTGAGCCTGCGCCTGATCCAGCCGCCCACTGTCCCGGTCTTTATGGGCGCGTTTGTCCTGCTGCTCCTGCTCGTGCTCGTGGGCAAGATCGCCGGGCGCAAGGGCTCACTCCTGCAAGGTGGCGTGATCTCCGGGCACTCCGCAATCGCGTTCTATCTGGCTGGCGTGATTGTCTTTCTCGTGCCACAGCCCGCCGTGGCGCTGCTCGCGCTGGGGCTGGCGGCGCTGGTTGCACAGTCGCGTGTGGAGGCAAAGATCCACACGCTCCGCGAGGTCGTGGCTGGCGCGGTGATCGCGCTGGCGCTCGCGGCCCTGGTGCTCAAAGTCCCCCAGTGGCTGGGAGCACACCTGCCCTCGCCCTGGTTCCCTCACCCCAAGTAATTCTATGGACCCTGCTAGTATTCCCCCGACGATTCTCTTGGCCAGTAGTTTGCTGGTCCTGCTCCTCATCTTGCTCATGGGGGCCTTTGCCATGGCCGAGGCCGCGCTTCTCTCCCTCCGCTCCACCCGAGTCGAGCAGCTGGTGGAAGAGGGGCGGCGTGGTGCAAAGGCGGTCCAGACCCTCCTGGAGAACCAGCCGCGCATGATCGCCACGACCCAGGTGGGGGTGACCCTCTGTGGCTTCACCGCCGCTGCGGTCGCCGCGACTGTCCTCTCGCACCCGCTGGTTCCTCTCGTCCAGAGCGTGCTCCACGACCGAAACAACGACTACTCGCGGGTCGTGGCCTCGGCCATCATCACGATCCCGGTCGCGGTGCTGGCGATGGCTCTTGGCGGGATGCTCCCCAAGACCCTGGCGCTCCAAGCCCCCGACCACTGGGCCATGCGCCTGGCCCCCCTAGTCCGCGCCTGCACGACCCTCTTTACCCCCTTCTCCGCCCTGATCCTGGGCCTCGCCCGCACGATCGCGCCCCAGGCACGCTTCGAGGCGCCCATGATGACCCGCGGCGAGTTCGAGAAGTTTGTCGATGACCAAGGCAAGGGCGGGGGAATCGATGAGGACGAAGAGGAGATTATCAAGAACATTATCGAGATCTCCGAGACCGAGGTGCGCGAGGTCATGACCCCCCGCGTGGACATGGCCGCGGTTCCCGTGACCTCGCCGCCCGAGAAGGTGGTCGAGCTGATTTTGGCATCGGGGCACTCACGGATCGCGGTCTACGCCGGGACGATCGACAATGTGATTGGGATTCTCCACGCCAAGGATCTATTGCGCCTGCTGGCAGGCGAGGACCGGCCCCTCAATATCGGCAAGCTGATTCGTCCCCCCTACTTTGTCCCCGAGAACCGCCGGGTCGCTGATCTCTTGGAGCACATGCGCCACTCCCACCAGCAGCTCGCCATTGTCCAGGACGAGTACGCGGGCACGGCGGGGATTGTGACGATTGAGGACTTGTTAGAGGAGATTGTCGGGGAGATCAAGGACGAGTACGATGTGGACGAGCCGGAGTTCAAGGTCCTCTCGCCCACGGAGACACTCTTTGACAGCCGGCTCAGCCTCGACGATATCAACGAGCGCTTGGGCACGGCCCTGGAGCACGAGGACTACACCACGATCGGCGGCTATGTCTTTGGCATGCTCGGCCACGAAGCCGCAGTTGGGGAGCGTGTGGTGACCGAGGGGGTGGAGTTTGTGGTGGAGAAGCTCGAGGGGCGGCGCATCAAGACCATCCGCGCTACCCGCCTCCCCGAGCCCCTCCTTCCCTCACCGCCCGTGGACGAGGACTAGCGGATCAGGGAGCGAATCCAGATCAGGCTCCCGACCGTACTGAGTGCCTGGTTGAAGTCAAACCCACTCTTGCGCGAGGGATCGGGGATGTAGAGCACGTCGCCGTCCTGAATCTCCAGCGCCGCCTGCTTGCCGTTCTCCAGGTTGATCTTGGTCGCCTTCTCGGGCAGACTGCCGTCGGGGAGCCGACGTGCGAGCTGGATGTCCTTGCGCTTGGCTCCCTCCAGCGGCCCCGCGTTGGCAACGGCTTGCAGGACCGTGATCTTGCCCTGGAGCGGAAACGGCCCCGGGGTCCGCACCCCGCCGTAGACCGTGTACTGGCGCGGCTTTTCCAGGCGCGGGACATAGATCTCGTCCTTGTCCTGCAGCTTGATGTCCTTCTCCGATGCCCCCGCGACAATCTCCTCGTAGGGAACGGGGATGCGCTGGCCCTTGCGCAGCAGGAAGACATTCTTGCGGTCCCCGAGCTCCGTGATCCCCCCCACCATGCTCAAGAGATAGCTGACCGTGTTGCCCTCGGTGATCGGGAGAAGCGGCTTGGTGAGGTCCTTCACCTCCCCCACAATCTTGACACTTCCCTCGGTCGGCTGCCCCAGGCGCACATAGACCCGGTCGCCGTCTTCGAGCATCGGGTTGGTGGTCTGGGAGCTATCCTGCCCGTTGCGGTACTTCTTGTAGTCGATCTTGAGGGTCGCCTTACCGCGCAGCACCTCGACATGCTCCAGATCGGCCAGCGGGGCGGGATTGGCCTCCTCTAGCACATCAGAGAGCCGAGTCCCCTCACGCAGCACCCGGCGCCCTTGTCCGGCAACCGCCCCATTGACAATCACCTCTCGGGCCTTGCGGGCGACAATTAGCACGGTCACACTCGGGTTCTTCAGGTACTTGGCGCTCTTGAGGCGAGACTCGATAAAGCGCGCCGCCCGCCCCGTGGGGTTGTTGGCCACCAGCACCTGCCCGATAAACGGCAGCTCGATCGTGCCGTCCTCGCTCACCGTAACCAGCTCGGCGGAGTACTTTACCTCCCCCGCGACAATCACCCGCAGGTGGTCGTTCTTCTGGATGGGCTCGGTGATCGGGTCCTGGACCAGCTGGCCAATCGGGGCCTGCGGGGGGGTCTGGGGCGCGGTGCTGGTCTGAGCCAGGGCAGGCAGGCTACTCACGAGCGCCAGTCCGGTGATAAAGTAGAATGATCTCATTGTTTTCTCCACAAGGTGTGAAAGCTCTCGTCGTGCTATACCTGCGGAACCTAAAGCGAGGTTCCCGTGTTTCATCTTCGGAAGAAAACCCCGTAATTTGAAGAAAACCTAGTAATTGAAAGAGAAGTATGCCAGAAGTAACTGAGGCACAGGTGCTGGCTGCCCTGCGCACTGTCCCCGACCCTGACCTAGGCAAAGACCTGGTCAGCCTGAACATGATCAAGAATGTCCGTATCTGCGAGGGCAATGTCGCCTTTGTGGTCGAGCTGACAACCCCCGCCTGCCCCATGAAGGCCAAGATCGAGGCGGACTGCCGCGCCGCGGTCGGAGCGATCGAGGGTGTCACCAACATCAAGGTCGAGCTCACCGCCAACGTGGTCTCCCGGCGGGCTCAGGGCGGAAAAGTCCTCCCCAAGGTCAAGCACGTGATCGCGATCGCATCGGGCAAGGGCGGGGTCGGCAAGTCCACGGTCACCACCAACCTGGCGATCGCGCTAGCACAGGCCGGCGCACGGGTCGGGGTGATGGACGCCGATGTCTACGGCCCGACCATCCCGATGCTCCTGGGGCTAGAGGACGAGCAGCTGGAGCAGATCGCGGAGCGCCAGGTCGACGGCAATGTGATCCCCAAGATCAACCCGCTGGAGCGCCACGGGGTCTCGTGCGTCTCGGTGGGCTTCATGGTCGAGGCGGGCCAGCCGCTGATGCTACGCGGGCCGATGCTCGGAAAGGTCGTGAACCAGTTCCTCGGGGATGTCGCCTGGGGTGAGCTGGACTATCTCCTGGTGGACATGCCGCCAGGCACGGGTGATGTGACGATCTCCCTGGTCGATGCGATCCCACTCAGCGGCGCGGTGATTGTCATGACCCCGCAGGATGTCGCGGCCAGTATCGCGGTCAAGAGCCTCAAGGCATTTCAAAAGTCCAATGTCCCGATCCTGGGGATTGTCGAGAACATGGCCTACTTTGTCGCCCCGGATACGGGCAAGACCTACTACATCTTCGGGCGCAGTGGCGGCCAAGAGGCGGCGGAGGCACTGCAAGTCCCGTTTCTGGGCCGCATCCCGCTTGAGATCGCCACCCGTGAGGCATCCGACTGCGGCGAGCCCGTGCTCATCACCGACCCCGAGAGCGCCCAGGCCGTGGTGTTTCACGAGGTCGCGGGCAAGCTCGCCCAGCAGATCAGCATCCAGGCCCGCAAGTTCCGCCCCCTCACCGTGATGTAGGCTTCCTTGACAAACGCAAGCGCTCGTGCTACTATCCTCTCCATCTAGTAAAATGTTTTACTAAAATGGTTTAGGAGAGCCTTGGGCGCTATGCGGCGTTTTCGAAAAGCAACAATCAAGGAAGTGGCACAGCAGGCGGGGGTGTCGGTGACGACGGTCTCTCTGTTTGTGGGCGGGCGCGAGAGTGTCTGCTCGCCGGAGACGGCGGAGCGGATTCGCCGTGCAGTCGAGGCGCTCAACTACACGCCCAGCTCCCTGGTCAGCAGCGTTCAGCGCCGCGCCACCCGCACCTTTGGGGTCTGCATGCTGAGCCCGCTCGACCCCGAGCTGGACTTTGGTGGGCACTTCTACGAGCAGCTCTGGCGTGGGATTGTCGCCGAGGCCGATGCCATCGACTACTCCCTCCTGCACTTTCCGGCGTCGGTGCGGTGCGGGGCCAGCACCGATGCGTTTCTCGACGGGCGCGTCGATGGCGTGCTCTACCATGCCAACACCCACAGCGACCCCAACCAGCGCCCGACCCGGCTGGCGTCTGCGGGGCTACCCACCGTCTTGCTCACCCGCTCTCAGGAGCTGCCGGAGGGCTGTGGCACGGTCTACACCGACGAAGCCACCACGGCGGCACTGGCGCTAGAGCATCTCTGGGAGCTCGGGCACCGGCGCATTGGGCACCTCGCGGGGCCACGGGCCAGCGGCGATGATGGCATCGTCGGTGAGATCGGCCTGGGACGGCTCAGAGGCTACCGCCAGTGGCTCCAGGCGCACGATGCCTACGATCCCGCCCTAGAGGGCTTTAATGGGAGCTGGCAAGACCGCTGTGTGGCCGAGCTGCTCCAGCACTGGTCCACCCAGCCCAGCCGTCCGACCGCGCTCTTCTGTGCCAACGACACCCTCGCGCTCGCCGCGCTCGCCCATGCCCGTGCGCTGGGCTGGCCCCTTTCTGTGGTCGGCGTGGACAATGCCCATGCCAGCGCGGGTCTCACCAGTGTCGATCCTGGGGGCGAGGCCATTGGGCGGGAGAGTGTCCGCTCCCTTCTGCGCCTGATCGAGGGCGCTCCCGTTGCGCAGTGCCGGGTGGCTGTCCCGGCGCTCCAGCTACACATCCGCGCCAGCACCGCGCCCGTGTAGCCTTCTCAAGAAACAGCACAACAAAGAAAGATCCCTAAAAAAATGAAAAATCTGTCTACAACACGACGAGCCTTCACACTCATTGAGCTACTTGTTGTCATTGCCATTATCGCCATCTTGGCCGCCATTCTCTTCCCTGTCTTCGCCCAAGCGCGTGAGAAAGCCCGTCAGACCGCCTGCCTCTCCAACATGAAGCAGATCGGACTGGGGCTGATGATGTACCTGCAAGACTACGACGAAGTCCTGCCGATGGCGCAGAGCTACGGCCCCTACAACGCGGCTCTCCCCTCGCTGACCAGCCCCTACGTTCAGAAGGTGCAACAGTACGGCACGCAGACGGCCACCAACTCGATCTGGGCCTGCCCCAGCGATGCCACCCCGCGCCTGAACGGAGGCAACCCCAAACAGTCCTATGCCGCCATCTTCTGGACCGCTGGCCCCGACCGGGCACCGTGGGCAAGCTGGACCGCGGCGGGAACTGGTGCCTACATCGCGGGTAAGTCACTGGCAGCCTTCAGCTCCCCGGCTGATACCTTCCTGCTCGCCGAGGCGCACCAGGACGAAGGCATTCTTGGAACCAACTATGTCGGGGTGAAGCGTCCCTTTATCCTCGCCACGGACAACCAGAACAACGCCTTCAACGCCCAGAACTGCACCGTGACCTCGAACAACCGCTGTACCAACCTCAAGAATCCCGCCCACTCGCTGAGCTGGAACTATGTCTTCGCCGATGGCCATGCCAAGTCCATGCGCCCTGAGGCGACACTCGGCAAGGGCGTGGGCGGCAACGGCCTCGATGCCACGGGCTCCCCCTGTATCCGCACCCGTCCTTGTGGCCCTTGGACTCTCGATGACCAGGACTGAGCGAGCGCAGCGCTATCTGGAGACGCAGGCAATAAACGCCCTGCGTCTCCCGGAGGGCAGCGAGCCGGAGGAAGGAATCTTCCGGCTCCTGCCCTTGGAGGCGTTTCAGCTCATCGCAGTGCTGGAGACGGGCGATGCCCCGATCCCACCGCACTTGCTCGAAACGTCTCTCGCGCGGATCACGCAGCGCCGTGACTGCGCCGACTTTGTGCTGGTCGCGCTACTACGAATTCTCTTGCGTCCCCACGCCGCCGCACGCCTGGGTGTGAGTGAGCGCGAGGCAATCACCGAGGCTGCGCTGAATTTCTGCTACTGGTGGGATCAGCGCGATGCCAGCGGGCGCGGCATCCAGGGAATGTGCTTCCACACCGAGAACCACCAGATTCTCTTTCACTGCGCCGAGCTTCTCGCAGGCCAGCTCTTCCCGGAGCGTGTCTTTCCAGGTACCCAGCAGATCGGCGCATGGCATGTCGCAAAGGCCACGGAGCGCTGCCAGCGCTGGTTTAGCCACCGGCGACGCTTTGGCTACGCCGAGTGGCTCTCGTGCTACTTCGATGAGGACCTGCTCGCCCTCGTCAGCCTCTACGACTTTGCCCAGGATGCGGCAATCCGCGACGAGGCCCGCAAGCACGTTGACTTTCTGCTCTCCGAGGTCGCTCGGCATAGCTTCAACGGCGTCGTGGGAGTGAGCCAAGGCCGCACTTACGCTGAGTTTCTCACGGGCCGCCGCCACGATCCGCTAAGCACGCTCACTTGGCTGGTCTTTGGCGACGGGGAGCCCGATCTCTCGCACCCCACCTTCGCCGCAACCGCCCTCGCAACCAGCACCTACCCCCTTCCCTCTTCGCAGCGAGGAACGAGCGATCAGCCGGAGAGAGTCACGAGTGGTGCGAGTGGGGAGAGGCAGTGCCGCTACGGCGTCGGCCCGGGCGACGCCGAGGCCAGCGGGATCGATCTCGATAATCTAGACGACTCGCTACTCTTCTGGGCGGTGCAGAACGCACGGCACCCAAAACTACGAAAGACAGCGTTTGCGCTGGCGACCGCCGCTGAGGATACCTGGCTCCAGAACTTCATCCGCGAGGCGGAGGTGCTCGACGATGGCGAGGCGATCAACACGGTGCTCGGGCCGGTGGATGTGCTGACCTACCAGACGCCGCACTACCAGCTCTCGTGCGCCCAGGACTTCCGGCCCGGCGGGCTGGGCTACCAGCAACATGTCTGGCAGGCGACCCTCAGCGTCGATGCCGTGGTCTTTACCAACCAGCCCGGCGGCTACTCCCAGAGCAGCGCCCACAGCGAGCGCCCCAACTTCTGGGCGGGTAACAAGTGGCTCCCCCGCGCCGCGCAGCACAAAAACGTGCTCATCTGCCTCCACCGCGCCCCCGCCGATGCCCCCCTGCCCTTCTCCCATGCCTACTTCCCGCGTCGCGCTTTTGGCGAAGTCGATGAGAGCGGCCACTGGGTCTTCGCCCGACTTGGGGCAAGCTACCTGGCGCTCTACTCACAGCACAAACCTAGCTGGCATGGCGATGATGAGCTCCGCGCCGAGGCCCACGAGAACCTCTGGCTCTGTGAGCTGGGCGACGAAGCGGCGTTCGGGAGCTTCACGGCCTTCTGCGAGGCAGTGGTTGCCGCGACGCCGACACATAAGACGCCGCTCGCTGTCACCTACCCCTCGCCCTCGCTCGGTCAGGTACACTTTGGCTGGAGCGAGCCGCTGACAGTCAACGACGAAGAACTCTCTCTCCATGGGTACCCACGCCCGGAAATTCCGCAATGAAACAAATCCCCAACGCAAGACTCAATCTCTCTGCCCTCCGCCAGCCCATGCTCGGCTTTGGCGGCTCCCAGACCTTCAACGGCGACCTGCTCCACGATTTTCCGGGGCGCGATAAGGTCTACGAGGCGCTCTTCCAGGACCTAAAGCTGGACTTCTACCGGCTCCGCAACTTCCACGACTACGCTGGCCAGCAAACACGCTTCGATACCCTAATCCAGGACTTCGCCCGCGGTGCCCTCAAGTACGGCCGCGGCAAGGGGCGCGGTGCCAAGGCACCGGTGCGGACGATGTTCACGGCGTGGAGCCCACCGGCGCGGCTCAAGAGCAATAACCTGGTCTCCGGGCGCTCCGATGGGACCGACAAAGGCCTGGAGAACGCGACCCTCAAGCCCACCGCCGACGGTGCGAGCTATGTCTACGACGACTACGCGCACTGGTGGCTGGAGAGTGTCCAGCAGTTCAAGAAGCTCAGCGGCGCCTACCCCGACTACATCTCCCTCCAGAACGAGCTGGATCTCTCCGTGCCCTACGAAGGCTGCCGCTTCCTCCCTACCGAGGGCAAGACCCGCGAGGGCTACGCGCTGGCCGGCTACGACAAGGCGCTCGCCGCGGTCTCGGACTTGATTCGTAAGACCCTGGGAAAGAACGCCCCCAAGATTGTCGGGCCGGAGCCCTTCACGATTCAAGTGGATGGGAGTGGCAAGGGGCGTGTGCAGAGCTATGTCACCCCCGATGTCCTCGCGCGCCTGGACGCCCTCGCCTTCCATATCTACGGCTCCGGCGCGGAAAAAGCCGACCAGACACAGTTCCACAACGCGCTTAAGGCCCAGCGGGTCGCGTTCCCCAAGACGCCCCTGCTGCAGACGGAGTTCTTGGAGGGCGATACGTTTCTCAAGCTCGCCACCCAGATCCACGACACGCTGGTGATCGGGGAGGCCAGTGCCTACTTTATCTGGATGGCGTCGCGCTCCTTCCACACCCCGAGCTGGGGCATGGTCTACTTCGATCCCAACACCGGGGTCATCGAGCGGCGCGAGCGCTTCTACGCCATGAAGCACTACTCCGCCTTTGTAGGCGAGGGCTGGAGCCGGGTCGAGGCCGAGTGCGCCGATCCTGAGATTCGCCTCTCCGCGTTTGTGCAGCCGCAGCAGAAACAAGCGGTCGCGGTCTTACTCAACCCGACGGACAAAGAAAAGAAGGTCGCCCTCACCCCGCCGCTGGGCTACAATAGCGCAGAAATCTTTCGCTCCAGCCAGGGCGAGGACGGTGAGCGCTGGCGTCCGCTGGGCAAGCTGCCCCCCGATAACACCCTGACCCTGCTCAAGCGCTCCCTGGTCACCGTGCGCTTTTTTTGAAAGGAAACGATGATGATTCTTCTCCCTCTGCCCGCCGCCTTGGTCACCCAGCCGCCACGCTTTGGGCCGTCGCCGGAGCAGCAAGCCAAGACCCAGGCCGACCACAAGCACCTGTTGGAGCAGCTCAAGCTCGACGGCCTCCGCCCCGGCCCCAGCGGCGATCCCAAGGCGCCTAACGCCGCCAACGCCGACGAGGCCAAGGTCACCCCCTACACCCTCCCCGATGCCCTGACTCTCAAAAACGGTAAGAAAGTTGCCAGCAGGAAGGACTGGGAGGCACGGCGCAAGGAGCTCTTCGAGGACTTCGACCGCGAGATGTACGGCCGCACCCCCAAAAACACGCCCAGAGTGACCTGGGAGGTGACTGAGACCATCAAGGAGAAAAAGGGCGAGATTGCCGTGGTCACCAAGAAGCTGGTCGGGCACGTGGACAACAAAGCGTTTCCCAGCATCAAGGTCGATATCCAGCTCACGCTCACGACGCCCGAGAGCGCGACCAAGCCCGTGCCCGTGGTCCTGGAGTTTGGCTTCATCTTCCCCACCCGCCCGGGTGCGCCCGCCTTCGCCCCGCCGCTTGGCACGGGCAAGAGCTGGCAGGAGCAAGTTTTAGAGAAAGGCTGGGGCTACGCCATCCTCTCCCCCGCATCGGTGCAGGCCGACAATGGCGCGGGACTGCGTGAGGGCATCATCGGCCTGGTCAATAAGGGCGAGCCGCGCAAGCCCGATGACTGGGGCGCACTGAAGGCTTGGGCCTGGGGTGCCAGCCGCGCCCTGGACTACTTCGAGACCGACAAGGACGTGAACGCCAAGCAGGTCGCGATCGAGGGGCTCTCCCGCTACGGAAAAGCCGCGCTGGTCACCATGGCCTACGAGCCGCGCTTCTCAGTCGGCTTTATCGGCTCGTCGGGGACGGGCGGGGCGAAGCTCTACCGGCGGCACTTCGGCGAGCAGATCGAGAATGTCGCCAGCTCCGGTGAGTACCACTGGATGGCGGGGAACTTCGTGAAGTACGCCGCAGGCTCCCTTGGGCCCAACGACCTCCCTGTCGATGCCCATGAGCTAATCGCGCTCTGTGCCCCGCGCCCGGTCTTTATCAGCTGCGGCTCACCGTTTGTGGAGGGCAACTGGGTCGATAGCAAGGGGCAGTTCCTCGCCGGGGTCGCCGCCGGGCCGGTGTACTCGTTCCTGGGCAAGAAGCCCCTCCCTAGTGCGGAGATGCCCAAGATCGGCGAAGGGCTCACCAGCGGCGAGCTTGCATTTCGTCAGCACGAAGGCGGCCATACCGTCGGCCCCAACTGGCCCTATCTGCTCACCTGGGCCGAGCGCTACTGGAAATAGGAGAATGGATGCACGCGCGATCAAAAGTCAGGCCGTTCTCATGGGCTTCAATCCAGAAGGCAACTGCGTCTACTCCGACATTCTCCCCCTGTCTGACTACTACGACAAGGAGCATGTCTGGGACCGAAGTGCATCCATTCGGGAGCTCCAGCTTCATCGCGTGAAAGGCTTTCTCTTCGATGAACAGGGAACGCTCTCTCAGGAATTTGAGACCGTTTTCGACGTGACAACAGGCAGCTACCAAGAATCCCTCGCCAAGTTCGCCGATGGTACGGTCCGTCGAGATTGTCCCCAACAAAGCCTTTTCTCGTTGCCATCCTGACCCCTTGAACGGGAGCGAAAGAAGATACAAAGATGAGTAGCAAAATTGAGCTTCCCCTTCGCCTTTCAGTTATGGTCCCCCCAGCAGGCGTGACACTAGCCCTACAGCGCGGCAAAGACGGGCTTCTGGGGCCAATCGAAGATTCCACAGATGCACTTGTCTTTGAGTTCTCGTTGGTCGTAGCCGATCTTGCTGCCACTCCCGTGCGCTTCACGGGGGAGTTTGCGCAAGGACCGGCAGCTGCGCGGTTTGTCTACGTCCGCTCGGGGACTCTGGCGGGGCAGCCGGACGCGGCATGGACGCGGCGGGCGAAGGTGCCGCTCTGGGGCATCTCGGCAGAGCTGGTTCAGGCAACGCTGGAGTCGGGCAGGGCGCTGGAGGCGCGGGTCGCGGGCACTGCCAAAGATGGCGGCCCGTTCTTTGCCAGTGTCCCCCTTCTCACCCCCTGGACCGCCGGTTGAAAACCGGCGTCTGCCGTGGCGTTCCGCCGCGAAGCCCGTACCGGGCTGGAGAGTGTGGTTCCGTAGCCCGGCACGGGCTTTGTGGGCGCAGGCCACTGCAGACGCCCAATTCCATTGGGCGGCGCAGTAGTGTATAACATTCGTAGTTTTCCGCGATTGATGAACATGAGGACTCTCTTGAAACCAACACGAACCTATCTTGCGGCGCTCGGCGGCCTGCTGGTGCTTGCCCCCCAAACCCTTGCACAGGGCACCCCACCTAGCTGGCCCCAGTTCCGCGGCCCCAGTGTCAACCCGGTGGGAACCAGCCCCCGTCTTGTGGACCGCTGGTCCAAGACACAGAATGTCGAGTGGGCACAGCCCATCCCCGGACGCGGGTGGTCGTCGCCGATCGTTGTCGGGGATCAGGTCTTCGTGACCACCGCCACCACCGATGGCAAGTCCAAGGCTCCCCAAGTGGGCACCGAGTACAGCAATGAGTATGTCGCGGAGCTGGCAAAGCAGGGCCTGAGCGAGGCGGAGATCATGAAGAAAGTCAATGAGCGTGACTTTGAGCTCCCCAACGAGGTGAACCTGCACTACTACCTCTACTGCCTGAACCTCAAGACCGGCAAGGTGCTCTGGAAGCAGGAGTTCCACGCGGGCCATCCGCCGGGTGGACGCCATCGCAAGAATAGCTTTACGTCGGAGACCCCGGTGACCGACGGTAAGCGGGTCTATGTCTATGTCGCCAACCTGGGAATCTGGGCCTACGATCTGAGCGGCAAGCAGGTCTGGAAGAAGTCCCTGGAGTCCAACCCGATCTACTTGGAGTTTGGCACGGGCGGCTCGCCGGTGCTGGCGGGCGACCAGCTGGTGATCCTCACCGATAACCAGAAGCAGCAGTATCTCGCCGCCTTCGACACCAAGACCGGCAACCAGCTCTGGCGCACCAACCGGGACCTGGCCATCCCCCAAGCCCCACAGGCGCGCTCCAGCTGGGCGACCCCGTTTGTCTGGAAGCACGCCCAGCGCACCGAGATCGTCACGGTTGGCCCCGGCGTGGCGGTGAGCTACGACCTGGCGGGCAAGGAGCTCTGGCGCCTGTCCGGGATGTCCCCCGCCCCGATCCCGACCCCGTTTGCCTACGACGGCCTGCTCTATATCAATGGCGGTCGTGGCGGCGGGCTCTACGCGCTCAAGCCAGGCGCGACGGGCGATATCTCCCTCCCCCGTGGCGGAACCTCCAACGACTTCGTGGTCTGGGCACAGGCCCGGGGCGGCACGTACTTGCCCACCCCCCTGGCCTACCAAGGCGCGATCTACTCCCTCACGGAGACCGGGATTCTGAGCCGCTTCGATGCCAAGACCGGCAAGCAGACCTACAAGGAGCGCCTGGGAACCGCGGGAAACTTCACGACCTCGCCGTGGGCACACAACGGCAAGGTCTTCTGCCTGAGCGAGGAGGGCGACACGTTCGTGGTGACCGCAGGCGAGACGTTTAAGCTCCTGCACACCAACGCGCTGGGCGAGATGGCGCAGGCTACGCCCGCGCTGGTCGGGGAGCGCCTGCTCCTACGCACCGAGACCCTGCTCTACTCGATTCGTAAGAAGGGGTAGTCGTCGCCCCGGTTTGATCGCCCCCGTTGGAGGGAGGCGTCAACGAGCGTCGCAAGCTCCGCTGGGAAGGCCTTCGGCCATAGGAAAGCTATGAGGCTCTCTGATGGCCGGAGGCCTTTGCGGCAGAATGCCCGTTGACGCTCCCCTCTCACGGGGGCGATTCCAACCAGGTATCCTATCTCTTAAGATGACCCTCACCTTCACCGGCCCGATCTGGTACTGGCGCGGCCCCTCCCCCTTCCACTTTGTCACGGTCCCCGAGCAAGAGAGCGAGGAGCTCAAGGGCATTTCGGGGCTCGTGACCTACGGCTGGGGCATGATCCCCGCGACCGTGACCCTTGGCGCAACCACCTACAAGACCTCGCTCTGGCCCAAAAACGGCGGCTATATCGTCCCGCTGAAAGATGTCGTTCGGAAAGCGGAGCAGCTGGAGGTAGATGACATGGTGACCGTGCACCTTGCGGTCGAGCTGACCCTGCCGTGAGCGTGCTCGCCCTTGCCGCGCTCCCGGCGTTTCTGGGGAGCCTCTTTCTGATGCAGCGCGGTGGTGCGGGCCTCTCGCAGCTCATCCAGCAAGTGGTGGCTTTTAGTGTCGCCGCGCTGGCCTTTGTGCTCACCTCGCGCAAGCCGCTTTCTTCTACAGAGACGTCCCGAGGACGCGCACTGATGGGCGTGGTGGTGCTCCTTGTGCTCCCGCTACTCGCCCCCGGCGCGGGTCCTCACCGCTGGCTGGGGGTGGGTGGTTTTCGGCTCTACATGGCGTCGGTATTGCTCCCCGGAGCGGTGCCTCTCCTGCCACAAACACGAAGCGCCTGGATCGCGCTCCTAGCAATCGCCGCCGCTCTCGCCGCCCAGCCGGATGCGTCGCAGGTCACGGCCTTTGCCCTTGCGGGTCTCGTCGTGCTCTGGCGTGCGCCGCTGTCTGGGCTCGCGCGCGTCGGTGTGGGAGTCGCGCTGGCCGGTGCCACGGCTGTTGCGTGGCTGCGCCCCGATCCACTGGAGCCGGTCGCGTATGTGGAGGGCGTGCTCGTGCTCGCGCAGCAAGTCGGGATGCTCGCGCTGGGTTTTGCTCTGATCGCACTTGCCTTGCCGGTCGCGATGCTCCTTCGCATGGGCCACGTTGCGGTCGCGGTCTACTACGCCGCGATTCTGTTTTTTGCGTACCGCCAGCTCACGCCCATGCCGCTGCTGGGCTTTGGTGTCGGGCCGATCTTGGGGTACTTTGCGATGGCGATTTTGTGCCGCCCACAGGAAGTAAAGGAGTAGGTCCAATTGAAGCCTCTCAGCATCAACCAAGCCCTTGACCAGCTAGACAGCCTCGCAGGGACCGAGGTGATCGTCTACGGCCAGCTTGGGTTTGAGTTCGAGCATGTCGCGCTGTACCACCTTCCTAAGGCGGAACGTCGTGGAGAAATTGAGTCCTCGCTGTGGATCTCCGTCGGCACGGGGAGCTTGGGCTTTGACCGTGACGTTTGTCGGCGCTGGCATGGGAAGACCGTGCGTATAGAGGGCAAGCTTCTCAAACCAAGCCCCTTTTTCGGAGGCTGTGGGCACGGCTCTCTATGGCCTGCGGAAATCCTCGCGCGAACGATTCAGCGCTATCAACAACACCCTGAGCCGTAAGGCTACCCTCTAGAAATATAGCACTCAGTGTGATAGCATGATCTTGTAGCCGACGATGATCTATAAGAACAAGGCCTTCACCCGGTTTGCCCGACAACAGAGAATCTCCGACTTAGCGCTCTGTGAAGCAGTTGAGCGGGCGGAGCGTGGGCTGGTAGATGCAGACTTGGGCGGTGGGGTTATCAAACAGCGCATCGCGCGGCCCGGTGCGGGACGCTCGGGAGGCTTTCGGAGCATTGTTCTCTTTCGCACTGCGGACAGAGCCTTTTTCGTCTACGGTTTCGCGAAAAACGAGCGGGAGAATATCCGTGACGATGAGCTTACCGCGTTTCGATTACTCGCCAGTGAGCTGCTGGCCTACACACGGGAGCAGCTTCAGACTGCACAAGAGGCAGGCATACTCATTGAGGTTGCTTGCCCTCCATCTGCCGAAGTGGAGAACTTAGCATGAGCAAGACAGATCAGACCTACAAAAGTAGTATTCTCGCCGCCGTCCATGAGACGGCCTCAGACCTCCATGAGGTTCAGCTCATGGACAAGCAGACGATGCGCCAATTCGATGCGCTCTGCCTTACTCCCGTCGCGCGGCTCTCCGCAGAGGAGATTCGTGAGCTACGCCAGCGGGAGCATGTCAGCCAGGCCGTCTTCGCGCACTATCTCAATGTGACAGTGAGCCTCGTGAGCCAGTGGGAGCGGGGCGAGAAATCTCCCTCGGGCGCATCACTGAAGCTCCTCTCCCTCGTGAAGCACAAAGGGCTAGAAGTCATCGCATGAGCAATCACGACAACTGGGTGGGAGCGTGGATGGCGTCTCCACAACTGACGGAGGCGGGGAACCTGCCGCCAGCACCGGGTTTTGTGGACACGACCGTGCGGCAGATCGTTCGGGTGACGCTCACGGGGCGCAAGCTGCGGGTGCGGCTCTCGAATGAGTTTGGCAGCGCGCCGCTGACCTTTACCGGCGTGCAGGTCGCGCGGGCGCTGGGCGAGAGCAGGATCGTGGCGGAGACGAACCGGGCGCTGACATTTCATGGCGCGCCGTCGGTGACCGTGCCGCCGGGGACGCCGGTTCTCTCCGACGTGCTGGACTTCCCCGTCGCTGCGCTCTCCGATCTGGCGATCACGCTGCACCTGCGCACGAACACCACGGAGATCACGGGGCATCCTGGTTCGCGGTGCACGTCGTATCTACAGCCCGGGGTCGCGCTCGATGCGCCTGAGCTTCCCAATGCAGCGAAGGTGGACCACTGGTACTTTCTCTCCGGTGTCGAGGTACTCGCCGAGAAAAACGCCGCCGCGATGGTGACGCTGGGCGACTCCATCACCGATGGGCGTGGCTCGCCCACCAACGGCAATGGGCGCTGGCCGGACTATCTCGCGCGGCGCTTGCAGGCCGACAAGCGCACCCGAAATATCGCTGTCTTGAACGCGGGAATCGGCGGGAACTGCGTCATCAAGGGCGGCATTGGCCCCAGTGCGCTGGCCCGCTTCGACCGCGACGTGCTCGCCCAGCCCGGCGTCAAGTGGCTCATTCTCTTTGAGGGCATCAACGACCTGGGCACCAAGTCCGCCAACGCCACGGAGCTAATCGCCGCCTACGAGCAGCTCGCCGCTCGGGCGCAGGCGCACGGCATCAAGGTCTATGGCGCAACCATTCTCCCGTGCGGCAGCTCGTTCTACTTCACCCCCGAGCTGGAGCGCGAGAGGCAAGCGCTCAACCAGTGGATCCGCACCACCCGCACCCTCGATGCGTTTCTCGACTTCGACGCCGCCCTACGCGACCCGCAAAACCCCACCCAGCTCTCCCCCGCCGCCGAGAGCAACGACCACCTGCACCCCGAGAAGCTCGGCTACAAGGTCCTGGCCGAGTCCATCCCTCTGGGGCTTTTTCGCTCCGGGGGCTGAAGTCCCCGGCAGCAGGGAGGGAGCGCTCGTTTCTCCGCGCCCACGGGGCGCTCCCTAAATCTGTGCCGGGTAATTTATTGCCCGGCGCATGCCCGGCTAACGCCCAAACCGAAAGCGCTGGACTTCCAGGTGACTGGCGACCGTGCGAAATCCGAACCAGCCGCGCAGGTAGGGCTCGGGATCGTCGTAGGTGAAGAGAGTCTTGCCGTCGCGGGCGTACTCGATGTGCTTTCCGCTGGCGACGATACGAATTTTTTGCTTGACGTTGGGCCGTAGTAGGGTCTCGGGGGCGCTCAAGTCGTGCTCAGGGAGGAGCGGGCGGTTCCCCGCCTGGCCGATATAGCGCCGAAACCGCGTCGTCGTGTTGGCATTGCCGCCCAGCCCGACATAGTAGCACTTCAGCGTGTCGTAGCTGGCAAAGGCCCCGTTGCGCTTGACTCGGGTTGGGTCGTCTTGGCTCATCCAGAAGCAGTTCAGGTCGCTCACCCGGTCGTTGGGGCCGCCTTGGGAGATCGCGGTCGCCTCGTACTCGATCGTCACCGGCCCGGTCAATTCGTGGCGAAACCAGACCGTGCAGCCCTTGGGGACATCGATCACAAGCTTGTTTTTCTGCGCCGTGACAGTCCCGCCCGCCTCCAGCTCCACCAGCCAGTTGTCTAGATTCTTGAAAACGTCTTTTTGCATCAGCGCCCCCGCCGCCCCGGTTTCGCCACGGGCAGTGTTGGGGGAAGAAACTCCCCGATCAGTGCGAGGTTCTGGATCGCAGCGAGGCCCCACTGCGATGACGCATTCGTAGAGAGCCCGAAGCCCTCCTCCACGGGGTTGAGCACTGCGGGGCCGGTGATCTTCGTGAACGCAAGCTCGGTGTGGACGCCGTAGCCCGCCGCACCGCTGAAGAACTCCTGCCACGCACGCTCGGCGAGGGCTTTGTCACCCTTGCGCTTGGCGGCGTAGGCCGTGGCGCGGGAGTGGGACTCGCCCAGGTTGAGCGGCTTGCCCCCGTGGGGAGCGTTGTACCAGATACAGTAGTCCAGCCACGCCTTCTCGTACTCGGGCACGGTGAGGAGCGCGAGAAGCTCGGAGTTGAGCTCGATCGCCCCAAAGACCGCACTGAGGTGGGAGACACTCTCCTTGTCACCGGGTCCGACAAAGCGCCCTGTGGTGAGGTCGTAGCGCCCCCCGCCCGAGCGCCAGCCCAGCGGGAGCGCACCGAGGCTCTGCATCCCCGCGACCAAGCGATCCCGCCAGTGGGTGTCGCCGGTGCGCTCCCACTCGGTCAGCCAGGCGGCGGCCAGCGAGCACCACTCCGTCCCGATTCCCATGTTCACCTGATGGGTCGGGCAGGCCGGATCGGGAGCCTGCGGCGAGTCACCGGGCGCGAGCTTGCGGCCAATCTTCACCGTCAGCAGGCGCTCGTCGCTGTGGAGCAAGTCGCGCAGGAGATCGCCCGTGCGCTCATCGGCGGTGAGGTAGTAGTAGAAGCGCTTGTAGGCCGCCGTGCTCACCCGCGGCTGCTTGGAGCTATCGCCCCAGTGCTGGACATTGTGGCGCGAGCCAAAGCCCGCGAAGCGCCCGATGTGGTGGACATCCACCTCCGACGTGTGCCGGGTCATGGCCTCGGCGAGGCGGAAGATATCGGCGCGGCCCGTGCGTAGGAAGCTGGTCCAGAGCCACAGATCGGGCGAGAGCTCGGAGTTGGCCCAGGCAAAGCCGCCGATATCGTACTTCCACTCGTGGCGGTCGGTGTCGTAGCTGTGCATCACATCGCCGTAGTCCCAGAAGCCGTACCAGCGCCGCTGCTCCGGCTGACGCAGGTAGGTTTCGAGGAGATAGTCGAGCTGGTCCTCGATCGCTTTCTTGGTAGGTGTGCTCCGATCCGGCAGGCTCCAGTCCCCCAAGACCCCCGCGGCATGGAGGTGTGCGGGAGAGACTGCAAGCTGTGGGGGGCGGCGGACGACCTCGGTGAGGGTATTGAGCCACTCGCGGCTGGGAGTGGTCTCCAGCGCCCACAGAAAGAGCTCGCTGGTGCGGGCGACTCCGTAGGGTGAGCCCCAGCCCTTCTCGTAGTCCTCGTAGGTGACATCCAGCCCCTCAAGTTCTTGGGCGTGTGTCTCCATCCCGAGGCCATCGTGGTAGAAACGCAGGTCCATCGGGCCGGCATCAGGCGCGTAGAGCCAGGCCGTGACCGTCGCTCTCTCGCTAGCCCCCCCCCGAATATCGAGCTGGGTCGGGTGGCGCTGCCAGAAGTCCCGCAGCCCCAGCACCACGCCTCCGAGAGAGACGACCCCGCTGGCTCGTCTCCCCGCCGCAGCACGCACCCAGGCATGGCCGGGCTTGGTGCGCTTGCGAATCTGAAAGCCATCCGCACTAAGCTGGGAAAGCGTGAAGTCCCCCCACGCCGGGATGCGCTCCAGGTTCTTGGCGACATTTTGGGCGAGCTCCCCGGCCGGTTTCCCCTCGATTTGGTTTGTCCGTGCCGCCTGGCCTGGATCGCGCCGCAGGCCCGTGAGAGGGCGCACAGCCTCGGCAAAGAGCCCCTTCTCCTCCCCCGCGAAGCGCACATGCCGGTCGTGGAGGGGCTCCGTCTGTGGCACCGTAAAGCGCACGCCAAGGCCACTTAAAAAGTCTTTGTTCTCATCGCCATCGAAGATAAAGCTATGGACAATACGAATACTCTCCGCGCCAGCGAAGAAGTAAAGCCGCACGGTAAAGGGAAGCCAGCCACTGTGCCGGCCCTCGATCTTCACCACGACGCGTACCGGCCCTGCCTGCTCTACCGTGAGCAGCTCGACCTTCCCCACACGCCTCTCCTGTTGCTGCGTCCCTCCTACTTCCGCAAGCTCGGGAGCATTACAGCGGAGGCTGACAAGCTGTCCTTGCTCTAGCACCACGCGCCCACCACGCTCCAGCGCCGTGAGAAAGACCTCCCCTGTCCGCGGGAGAGTCGCCCGAAGCACCCCGGTATCCACCACAATCGTGTTGCTGGTCTCTTGAACCGTCACGGCCTTAGGGGGCGCGGACGCTTGACCAGACATAAGGCGCAGTTTTTTTAAGGGAAGCGTGGAGGCACCCAACGCATGGGCGCTCCACTTCAGCGATCCATCCGGCCAGGTTGCCAGGGGCCAGCTCTGCACGGGATACCTCCCGCCGTCGCTATCCACGATCGCAAATATCTGGTTTCGCGGCTGGGTTCCTTGTTTCCAGGGCACCCCCAGGGTTGCCCCAGGACAGTAAGTGGGTACCCCTTCCAGCCAGCGCAGCTCAATCCCCTCTTGCGCCTCCGCTGCCGTCACAGGCAGGGCGGCAGTCAGGGCCGCGCTCGTCACAAACTCTCGTCGGGACATCACGATGCTCTCTCCCATAAACCGGTTTTCCCGATAGTGTACCTTGATTTTGCCGGAGATGGCCGGGCAGTAAATTACCCGCCTCGGATTTAGGGAGCGCCCCGTGGGCGCGGAGAGCGCTTATTTCTCTGCGCCCACGGGGCGCTCCTCTCTTCCTGCCGGGGACTTTCAGCCCCCGGCTAATGCCCGGTCAGCCTAGCGCTTCCAGATAGTCGTATCGAGGTTGAGAATCGCTTGGGCCACGGACGCGGCGGCGGCTACCTCGACCGGATTTAGAGCAGGATCGGCCTTCTTCTCCCCCACAGCCAGGAGCTTTGCCGCGCTCGCCGCATCCGACGAGAAGAGCTGGCGCTCGGTGGCGTAGAGCTGCTCCAGGAGCCGGGCCTCGGTAGGAGTGGGGAAGCGGGTGGCGAGGGTGCGGAAGGCAAAGACGACACGCTGGGAGTCGGTGGTGCCGCCCTCCTTGACGATCCTCTCGCCCAGCACCCGCGCCGCCTCGACAAACTGCGGGTCGTTGAGGAGCACGAGCGCCTGGAGCGGCGTGCTGGTGCTCTGGCGACGTGCGGTACAAACCTCGCGCCCGCTGGCGTCAAAGGCCATCATGTTGGGCATGGGCGCAGTGCGCTTCCAGACCGTGTAGAGCGAGCGCCGGTAGAGATCCCCCCCAACACTCTGCCGGTAGCCCGGGCTCATGGTGTTGGCCTCCCGCCAGAGATCGCCAGGCTGGTAGGGGCTCACGGGCGGCCCCCCGAGGCGCGTGTCGAGCAGGCCACTGGCAGCAAGGGCCACATCACGAATGGTCTCCGCGGAGAGCCGATAGCTCGGGCCGCGTGCCAGGAGGATGTTCTGGGGATCGCGCTTTTGGAGCTCGGGGCGCTGGGCACTGCTCTGGCGGTAGGTGGCAGAGAGAACCAGCTGCTTCACAAGACGCTTGACACTCCAGTCGCGCTGGAAGTCCTTGGCGAGCCAGTCGAGGAGCTCGGGGTGGCTGGGCAGGCGCCCCTGAATCCCAAAGTCCTCGCTGGTCTCGACCAGCCCACGCCCAAAGAGCTGCTGCCAGAAGCGATTGACCGCGACCCGCGCCGTGAGCGGGTGGTCCGGGCGCGTCAGCCACCTCGCCAGCGCCAGCCGATCCACGCGGGCTCCCCCACTCGTGGGGGCGGGGGGGGCAGGGGCGAGGGGGGGCAGAAACGCGGGGGTGATGCGACCGACACGGTTCTTATCGGTCTTGGGGGCATCGTAGGCACCGCGGGCGAGGACATAGCTTGGGCGGGGCGTGGGCAGCTCCTCCATCGCCATCACTTCGAGCATCGGGTCCTCGGCGCGCCAGACTTTTTCGCGGGCGGCAGTGAGCTTGGCCTGTGCGGCACGGGTCTCAGAGTCAAAGGCGGAGAAGTAGTAGTCACGCAGCATGTCTAGCTGGTCGGTGCCGCCGAGTTCTGCGGGGGTGAGCGCACGGCTATAGACCGAGAGCTCGTCGATCAGGCCGCCCTTGAAGCCCTTATCCCGGAAACGCTGACCAAAGGCAAGCGCGTGGGTCCCCGTGCCCTTCCAGATATGGTCACGGAGGATAGTGGTAGAGAAGGGCTTTCCCTCCACGTAGAGCTTCATACCCGCCGCCGTGCTGGAGCCATCGTAGGTCAGGGTGACGTGCACCCACTCGTTGGCGGGAACAGGGCTCATGGCGCGGATGGCGATAGCGTTGCCGGGCCAGTGGCGCATCATGCGGGCCTGGAGAATCCCATTCTCGATCATCAGGTCGTAGCCGTACGGGCCGGCATCGGTGCCCGCGCTCGACGTGTAGACCACCACGGGGTCCTTGAGGATGCGTGCGTCCTTCATCCAAAAATCAATCGTAAAGGGCGTGTGGCGCGTAAAGCGTGCTTTGTCGCCCAGGTTGATATTGTTCTCCCCGTCGAGCTGGGCGGCTTTCCCCACTTTGCCCTCTACCAGCGGTACAGTGTCCGCGTGCGGCACACCGTCGAGCGTCTCAAACCCAAAGTGCTCCACCAAGTCAGGACGCCCGCCATCCTTACGATCCTCCAGCAGACGGCGCTTCAGCCATTCCTGGAACGCGGCTTCGCGGGCTTTCTTCGTCTCCACCAGCGCCGTCTCGGCATCGCGGACACCCTGCTTTGCCTGCTCCAGCGCCTTCTCTTGCTCCGGTGTGGGCAGCAGCACCGACGGTGTCGGGGTGATGCTCCCCGAGTCGTAGAGGCCGTGCTCGTCGATGGAGTTGAAGAATGCCGAGAGGCCGTAGAAATCACTCTGCTTGATGGGATCGTACTTGTGGTCGTGGCAGCGGGCGCACTCCAGAGTCAGCCCCAGAAACGCCGTCCCCAAGGTCCGTACCCGGTCTGCGACAGACTCCAAGCGCCACTCCTCGGGGACCGAGCCGCCCTCGTTGGTCATGCGATGCAGGCGATTAAACGTGGTCGCGAGGCGTGTCTCACGAGTCGCATTGGGCAGCAAGTCCCCCGCGAGCTGCTGGGTGATGAACTGGTCGTAGGGCAGGTTCTTATTGAAGGCGCTCACCACCCAGTCCCGCCACGGCCAGGTGGTCGAGAGCTGGTCGGACTGGTAGCCGTAGCTGTCGCCATAACGTGCCACATCGAGCCAGGGCAGGGCCATCTGCTCCCCAAAGTGCGGGCTCGCCAGCAGCCGATCCACGACTCTCTCGTAGGCGCCGGGCGTCTTATCCGCAAAGAACGCATCCGCCTCCGCGATACTCGGCGGCAGCCCGGTCAGGTCCAGGCTCACGCGGCGCAGCCACTCCGCGCGGCTTGCCTCCGGCGAGGGCTTGAGGTTCTCCTTCGCCAGCCGCTGGCGGATGAACAGGTCGATGGGGTTTGTCGTACCAGCATTGGCATCCCTCCCCCGGCCCCTCCCTTCGCTCTGTTTCCCGCTTCGCGGGGACGAAGGGAGGGGGGAACCCATCCCCTCTCCCCCTCCTTTCCCCCCACGGAACGTGGGTTTCAGGGGAAGGGAGGGGGCCGGGGGGAGGGATGTCAATACCGGGGCGACAAACGCCCAGTGCTTCTCGTAGGCCGCGCCCTCGGCGAGCCACTGCTTGAGGGTCGCGAGCTGGGCTGGGGTGAGGGACTTCTTAGTGTGCACCGGCGGCATGTGGAGCGGCGAGTCGGCCTTGGCGCTGACACGCTCCCAGAGGCTTTTCTTGGTCGCCGCATTGGGCTGGTCGAGGCGCAAGCCTGCCTGCCGCGAGCCAGGGTCGGGGCCGTGGCAGAGGAAGCAGTTCTCGGCAAGGATCGGACGGATGTCACGGGTATAGCTGAGCTTGCCCCCCCTGCCCCCGCTAGGCGGGGGAGACTTCTTTTGCGCGTTTGCGCCCGCGAGGAGCGAGAGGACGAGTGGCAGCGATGCCGCGACAATCAGGCGAAGATGGTTCACAGAGGGATTTTACCTGCGCGATACAATACACACCATATGCGCCGCCTAGACTTTCGTCCCAACGCCACGGAGCCCGCCACAATCGGCTCCGCCCGTGCCCTCTTCGATACCCGCTTCTCCGACATTCAGGACTCCGCCGAGCAGACCGTGCGGGAGATCCTCGCGGCGGTCAAGACTGGCGGCGACGCTGCAGTTCTCGACTACACGCGCCGCTTTGACTACGCCCAGGCGAGTGCCCTCCGGGTGCCCGAGGCGGCGATTGCAGCGGCGGTGGAGCGCATCCAGGGCACCCCGCTCTGGGGCGCGATGGAAAAATCCGCGGCCCGGATCGCGGACTTTCACCGGCGGCAGCTCCGCGAGAGCTGGGTGACCCTCTCGACACCGGGGGAGACCCTGGGGCAGAAGATCACAGCGCTACGCCGCGTGGGGATCTACATTCCGGGTGGCGCGGCGGCCTACCCAAGCACCGTGCTGATGGTCGGGGTTCCGGCGAAGGTCGCGGGGGTGCGCGAGCTCGCCCTGACCACGCCACCGTCCAAGGAGACCGGCCTCCCGCCCGATGGGACACTCGCGGCAGCGGCGCTGGTGGGAATCACAGAGGTCTACGCGGTCGGTGGGGCGCAGGCAATTGGGGCGCTGGCCTACGGCACCCAGAGTGTCCCCCGTGTCGATAAGATTGTCGGGCCGGGCAATGTCTATGTCAACCTTGCCAAGCGCCAGGTCTTTGGCACCGTGGGGATCGACATGCTCGCCGGGCCGAGCGAGGTCGGCGTGCTGGTCGACTCCACCACCGACCCGGAGACCGCCGCCCGTGAGCTCATCTGCCAGACCGAGCACGACCCGCTCAACTCCGCGCTGCTGGCCACCACCAGCGAGGCCACCGCCGAGGCGATCCTGGCCGCGATCGAGCGCCAGCTCTCCGATCTCCCGCGAGCCGCCGTGGTCCGCCAAGCCCTCGCCGAGCGCTCGTTTCTGGCGCTAACCGAGACCCTCTCCCAAGCGATTGCGGTGGTGAACGCCTACGCCCCCGAGCACCTGCACGTCCTCTGCGCCGAGCCCTGGAGTGTCCTGCCGCGGATCGAGAACGCCGGGGCGATCCTGCTGGGGCCGCACAGCAACGCCGCCCTCGGGGACTATGTCGCGGGGCCGAGCCACACGCTCCCCACCGCCGGCTGCGCCCGGTTTGCCTCACCGCTCAATGTCGATGATTTCCTCAAGAAGTCCAGTATTGTCGCCTTCGACCAGGAGACCGCCGCCACGCTCGCCGCGCTTGCCCAGACCTTTGGGCGCTACGAAGGACTAGAGGGCCACGCCCGCGCGGCGGTCTAGCGCGGGCCAGGGTGATGAGCCATGTGCACGAATCGTTTGCCGCCCATTGAAAATGGACGTCTACAGTGGCGTCGTCCCTCCGCCGCAAAGCCCGTGCCGGGCTGAGTATGCTCAGCCCGGCACGGGCTTTGCGGCGGAACGCCATTGCAGACGCTGGTTTCTAACCGGCGGTGTAGCAATTCGTGCAAATGGCTTAGTGGTGTATAGCAAATCTTGAGTGGTTCTTAATGCGTTAGTTTGGTACACTAAGTGTTGCTATCATGAACCCAAAGCGTCTCTCTGTTCTCCTCCTCGCAGGCGGCACCGCAGCTGCCGGAGCCATCGCGTTCTCCCTGCGTGCCCAGGATCGTCGTTTCTACCTTACCGAGCCGGTCGCGGGTGTGGCGCACGCACAAACGCCCGCCACACCCGCGGTGGATGGGGCCAAGCTCAAGGCCAATGAGATCGGGCGCATCCCGATTGTCATGTACCACTCCATCGACGAGCCCGGGACCAAGTACGATGCCCACGGCCTCAATATTCATGGCGAGACCTTCCGCAAGCACCTGACCATGATGGCCAAGGCGGGCTGGTACCCGATGAACGCCCGCGACATCTACATCCCCGAGAAGCTCCAGGCGGTCCCCGCGGGCATGACCCCGGTCGGGCTGACCTTCGACGATGCCCGGGGCTCGCAGTTCCGCTACAAGAAAGACGGCACGATCGACCCGAACTGTATCGTCGGGATTCTGGAGAGCTTCCATAAGAAATACGGTGAGAAGTGGCCGCGTGCGGGGACCTTTTTTGCCCTGCCGAAGTCGTCGTACAACCCCACTCCCTTCTGGCAGGCGGGGCTGGAGAAGAAGAAGTGCCAGTGGCTGGTGGACAATGGCTACGAGCTCTCCAACCATAGCTTTGCCCATAAGTTCATGACCCCCATGAACGCCGCCCAGGTCCGCGAGGCGGTCTGGGGGTGCGTCCGGGATATCCGCAAGCTCGCCCCCAGTGCGACCATGGACACGTTCTGCGTCCCCTACGGTGCCTACCCCAAGGACAAGAGTACCTGGGACGTGATCCTCAAGGACCCGCAAGGGCAGTACAAGAACCTGGTTGCCTTCAAGGCCTGGGGCGATGAGTCCTACGCACCCGGTGATAAGCGCTTCGATCCCAGGATAGTGGACCGAATCGGGGTGGACAATGGCTACTTCGAGGCGGTCTACGCGCGCCTTACCAAGAGTGGAAAGCTCTACGTGAGCGACGGCGACCCCGCGACGATGACGGTTCCCCGGAGCTGGCAGGACTATGTCTCCGCACACCGACCGGGCGACCTGCCGGTGACGTTCTACGGCGAGGCAAAGCCGAAGACGACAGCGAAGGCAAAACCCAAGGCCGCCGGAAAGAAAAAAGCGGCGGCACCTGTAGCAAAAAAGCCAAAACAGCCATAATCTAGGGCATATGCCACAGCAATTTCACCGGGCTATCGTGGTCGGGGGGTCGTCGGGGATTGGGCGCGAGCTCGTGACACAGCTCGCGGCCTCCGGTTGCCAGGTCGCCTCGCTCGCCCGCCGCGACCAGCCCCAGGGCGAGAATATCCGCACCTACGCCCACGATGTCACCGACTTCGCCGCGATCCCTGCCCTCTTCCAGCAGATCTGTCTCGACCTAGGCGGGCTCGACCTGCTGGTCTACGCATCGGGGGTCATGCCTCCCGTCAGGCCCGATGAGTTCAGCTTCGACAAGGACAAGCAGATGGTCGATGTCAATGTCCTGGGAGCGGTTGCCTGGTGCAACGAAGCGGCGCAGCGCTTCGGGCAGGCCGGGAGTGGGACGATTGTCGGGATCGGCTCGGTTGCGGGAGACCGTGGCCGCGCCCCCAAGCCGGTCTACGGCGCGACCAAGGCCTTCTTTGAGTGCTACCTGGAGTCGCTGCGAAACCGCATTGGGAGCAAAGGGGTCGCCGTGGTCACCATCAAGCCCGGCCCCACCGATACCCCCATGGCCGCAGACCATGTCGGGGCGAAGTTTCCGGTCGCCGAGGCAGCCCGTCAGATTCTCAGCGCGGCACGGGCGGGCAAGCGGGTGGCCTACATTCCCTGGACGATGGCCCTCGCCTTCTTTATCATCCGCCGGCTGCCGTCGCCGCTCATGCAGAGGCTAAAGTTTTGAGCTGCCCCCTACCCAAAGACCGCATCGAGCGGGTGAGTGCGTGGGGCATGAACACCCACACCACCGGCTATGTCTTCCGCCCCACGACGGTCGCGGGCATCCAAGAGGCGCTGGACACCGCACGCCAGCACGGGCGCTTTGTGGCCCTGCGCGGCTCCGGCTGCTCCTACGGGGATGCATCGCTCGGCGCGGAGAATGTCGTGCTGGACATCACCCGCATGAACCGGATTCTCTCCTGGGACCCGATCAAGGGAGTCGCGGAGTGCGAGCCGGGCGTGACCATCAAGCAGCTCTGGCAGTACACCCTCGGCGATGGCTGGTGGCCCTACGTGGTCTCGGGGACGATGTTTCCGACCCTGGCGGGGGCCGCCGCGATGAATATCCACGGCAAGAACAACTTCCGGGTCGGAACAATCGGGGACCATATCCTGGAGTTTGATCTGCTGCTCCCGTCGGGCGAGCTGCGCACCTGCAGCCGCGAGCAAGACCCCGAGCTCTTCCATGCCGCGATCGGGGGCTTCGGGATGCTGGGAGTCTTCACGCGCATCAAGATCGAGCTCAAAAAGGTCTACTCGGGCCACCTGCGGGTCACGCCTATCGGGGTCAAGAACTGGCGCGAGATGTTCTCCGAGTTTGACAAGCACCTCCCCGACTCGGACTACCTGGTCGGCTGGGTGGACTGCTTCGGGGCGGGCGCGGCGAGCGGGCGCGGCCAGATCCACCGCGCGGACTACCTCAAGCCCGGCGAGGACACGATCCCCGCACAGACCCTCCAAGTGGCACACCAGGAGCTCCCCGACACCCTCTTTGGGCTACTTCCCAAGAGCATCATGTGGAAGTTCATCAAGCCCTTCACCAACGACCTTGGCATGCGCCTCATCAACAGCCTCAAGTACCTGTCGTCGGTGACCCTCACCCAAGGGAAGGTCCACGATGTCACCCATGCGGGATTTGCCTTTTTGCTGGACTACGTCCCGGGCTGGAAGTACGCCTACCTGCCCGATGGCCTGATCCAGTACCAGAGCTTTATTCCTAAGGAGACCGCCGAGAAGTGCTTCGCGGACCAGCTCGCGCTCTGCCAGAAGCGTGGGATCGTTCCGTATCTCGGGGTGTTCAAGCGCCACAAGACCGACCCGTTTCTCATGACCCACTCGGTCGATGGCTACTCTTTTGCGCTGGACTTCAAGATCACCCAGAAGAACCGAGCGGCGCTCTGGGCGCTGGCGGCGGAGCTGGATGCCCTTGTCCTCGCCGCGGGGGGGCGCTTCTACTTCGCCAAGGACATCACCCTCCACCCCGACCGGCTCCAGAGCTATCTGGCCGAGGAGCGTGTCCAGCGCTTTCTCGCGCTCAAGCAGCAGCTCGACCCCGAGAGCCTCCTCCAGACCGATCTCTTCCGCCGTATCTTCGGAAAAAAATAAGGCCGCGCACCCGCAGAACGGGACACGGCCTGAGGAATCGTGTTCAGGTTAGACTTGGTGTGTGATCCTTGGGTTTTGCCGGCGAGGAAGGCTTTGTCGGCTTCGGCCTCTCCTTTTTGGGTGTCGGGCGGTCGTCCTCGATCTCCATCATTCTTGCCCGAGAATACGCGCGGGTCGGCGACGGAGAACGACGAGCGTTCCGGCCAAGAGCAAGGCGACTGTCGTGGGCTCGGGAGCACTGCCCGCCGCGGAGACAACCGAGAGCTGCCAGTTTTGGGTGGTGTCTCCCGCCGATGTCTGCACGGTGAAGTCTCCAAAGTAGTCCCCCACAGAGATGGTCGCAGAGTCACCGATAAAGATATTAAAGAGCTCCCCAGTGAAGCTTGCCCCCGAGCCAAAGGTAGCGGGAAAGTTCAGAAAGAGCGGGCTATCGTCGATACTGAGTCCCGCCGGCGTGCCGATTACCGTAAAACCACTGCCCGTTATATCCAGTGCGCTACCGCCTAGGTTTGTCAGCGTTGCCTCGTAGGTCACCGTCCCGTTATGGAGTCCACTCTGAGCCGGTGTGAGAAGGGTCACCGAGAGCTGCGCGTGGGCCGCCGAGGCGAGGAGGGCAACAGTTGCCGAGAGCACGAGTTTACGAAGAGTCATGGATTCTGTTTCCTTTGGTTAGGACGAGTTAGGGCAGGAGCACGCGCAGTGTCCCGCCGAAGGTGCCGAGGGCATGGGAGCCAGAGAGGCGAAGAAGGGCAGAGTTTCCCGAGACCCCCGAGCCCGCGGGAAATGCCAAGGTGGTTGTCGCTGCCCCGGAGGTGCCGATGGTTCCCAGCAGCTGCGGGAGGCTACTCGTTGTGGACGTGGAGCCAAGAGTCGCGGCGTTGAGGAGGGTACTCAGTGCAGCCGCGGTTCCTGAGTTCAGCACACGGACATCGAGCAACCAGCCGCCCCCGGGTGCAACACGAGCAGTCGCGCTGAGGCTTAGTCGTGGCGTGCCGACGGTGAGCGGTGCCGCGGGCGACGTTCCCTCGGGAGTCTGAACCGTGATCGGGACCACGCCTGGCGCGCTGACATCCCCAGCCCGAACCTGTGCCCGGACCAGGTAGGAGTCTATGTAGGTCGTGGAGCGCAGGAGGCCATTGACCCGCACCACGGAGCCGGGGAGGAAGTTTTGTCCCCGTACCGTCAGCTCAAAATCGGGGCTACCCGCGGCGACTGCACTGGGGCTCAGGGAGACGATCCGAGGTCGGGTATCCACATGGGTCAGCAGCGAGGTGGTCGAGGTATTGTTGCGCGGGCGGGCATCCGTGGGCGTGGTCGCGACGACCGCTTGGCTGAAGACCGCCAGGTTTGCCGTCTCCACGGTCATCCGTACCGAGACCCGAATGGTCGCGGTTGCTCCGGGCACCATCGTCCCCAGGTTGACGGTCACCACACGCCCGGAGATTGTCAGCGAGCCCAGGGTCGTATCCGCTCCCAGGAGTGTCAGGGTGGCGTGGTTGTCGGGGTCTGCGAGCTCCGTGCCCGAGATCGTGTCGGTCAGGGTGACATTGCTCGCGGCATCGGGGCCGATATTGGTCACCCGGATCGTAAACGTGGCGACATCGCCTGAGTAGTACGTGTAGGGCGCAGCGGTCTGGGTAACCTCAAGATCGACCGCATCGAAGTGAAGCCGACTCAGAAAGCCATCGCTGAAGCCTCCGCCAAAGCTTGGCTGAAAGGCATCGCGTGTCGGCATGGTAGTACTGCTGGTGCTCCCTGCGACCCACGCATCGCCCAGTGCCGTGGGAATCGAGACAATCCCGGCGACACCGAGCTGCCGATCGAGGAAGGTCGAGCCAGCCAGCGCCCCACTGGAGGTCAAGCGAAGCGCGTAGGCACCAGGATTGGTAAAGAACGCCCCGTCCAGGGGGAAGTTGTTTGAGCTCGACGTTCCGGTGATGTAGAGCATCCCACCGGCATCGGCAGAGACCGCGAAGGCACTGTCAAAGCCGCTCCCTCCCAGGTAGGTCGCCCAGTTCCGAAGTCCCGTTGGCCCAAGCTGAAAGACAAAGCCATCCATGCTCCCTTGGGGGGCCGACTGAAGTCCCCCGTAGACAGGAAAGTTTGTCGAGTTGGTCTCCCCGACCACCGTGACATTCTCCAGGCTATCCACCGTGAGCGCCCCGCTGAACTTAGGCTGATCCTCGTTGGAGCCACCAAAACGGTTGATATAGCCCACCGAGTCGTCGGGGTTGAAGCGGGCCACAAACGTATCCGAGCCCCCACCCAGCCCGAGGTGGCTCGCGCCGGGTGGCAGAAGAATCGGGAAGTTGGACGAGTAGGTGCCCCCCGTGACATAGAGGTTGCCCGAGGCACTGTAGGTCGCCGCGGCGACAAAATCGAGGTCGTTGCCCCCCAGAAACGTCCCATAGAGCAGCCCATTTCCGCCGCTGGGGAAGCGGGCGATAAAGCCATCGTTTCCTACTCCACGTGCTCTCTGAAAGGCTCCCGGGGTAGTGGATAGATCGGAGGAGGTGGTCTGCCCGACAATCACCGGCTGGCCTGTGGGACTAACGGCAACCGCAGCGGGGAACTCGTCCTGCGTGCCGCCGTAGTAGCTCGCCCAGAGGAGTGCTCCGGTGGGACTAAGCTTCACCAGAGCGGCATCGAGGCGCCCCCCCGATGTCGTCTGGAACGCGCCCGGAGTGGCAGGAAAATCCGTGGAGAACGTGTCGCTGGTCACAAAGGCATTTCCGGCGCTATCGACCGCGATCCCCCCCAGATCCGAGCCCCCCTCATTGTTGGAGCCCCCAATAAAGGTGGTGTAGACCAGTGTCCCCGCGGCGCTAATCTTGCTGACAAAGAGGTCTTTGCGCCCCGCCCCCCCGGATGTCGTTGCGCCCATGACATAGGCAGCCCCGCTGGCGTCTGTGGTGACCCCAAAGACATACTCTTGACCCGAGCCCCCTAGAAAGCTACTGGAGACCAGAGCGGGGTCGATCACCAAGGGCTTTTTCCGGTCGTAGCGCCCCGTGGAGAACCCCAGGACTCCCCCCTTGCTCAGCGTGTACCGCACGGGTACCGAGACTCGCTTTCCGGCCTGGAGCTGGTAGGCGACGGGCGGCTTCCAGCGTAGCGTCCCCATTGCCAGGGTTCCGTTGGGCAACAGGCGCGGGGTGGCTCCGTGGGTGCGAAAGCCAATCTTTCTAGGATCACTGCCGGGCGCGACGATCAGATCGTACTCCAGCTCCCCATTCTGGCTGTACCAGCACAGGTCGATTCCCTGCCAGAGCCCGCGCTGGCGTAGCGCACTGCTGGCATGGCGCCCGGTGCGCCAGGCCTCGGGCCGGTTCCCGTGGTAGGCGTTCATGATGCTACGTGCGCCGTCTGCCTCCAGTGGTACGGAGCGGGCTGCCACAGGAGCGAGCCCAACACGCCTCCCATCCGGGAGTGTCAGCCGTGCCCCTGCCCCACTCAGCCCAAGCTGGAATCCATGAGCGTGGGCGAGAAACTGTGCCGGTGCCCTCTCTTCAAAGATAATGGGCCGCTCCATAGCCTGTGCCTGGCTGCCTACTAGTGCCGCTACAAATCCCCAAGATACGCGCTTCATGGTGTCTCGTTTCCTTCTTGAGGCAGTATCGGCCATGTCCGCAACACAAACGCAACACCGGCGCAACAAGAAATTTTCAGGTACAATCGGCGCTAGCTTTCCTTGTGGAGGACGCCTACGATGGCTCGTTTGACTCTAGAGACCCTTCCCATTATCGACACCCACCAGCACCTCTGGGACTTCACCAAGTTCCAGCCGCCCTGGCTCAAGACCGAGCCCAAGCTCAACCACAGCATGACGCTCAAGGACTACGCCAAGGCGACTGCGGGGCTGAATGTGGTGAAGACGGTCTACATGGAGGTCGATGTCGCGCCCAAGCAGCAGGTCGCCGAGGCCAAGTATGTCGCCGGGCTCAGTGCGAGCCGTAAGACCGTCATGGCTGCCGGGGTAGTCTCGTGTCGTCCGGCGCTACCGGGCTTTGCCGCCTACGCCAAGATGCTCGCCAAGAGCCCCTACCACCCCTATATCAAGGGCCTGCGCCAGGTACTTCAGGTCCCGGATGCACCGCGCGGTCTCTGCCTCCAGCCGACCTATGTCAAGAATATCCAGCTACTCGGGGAGCTGGGGCTGAGCTTTGATATCTGCATCCGTCCCACCGAGCTCTCGGACGCGGCCAAGCTGGTCGATAAGTGCCCCAAGACCCGCTTTATCCTCGACCACTGCGGCAATGGCATGGCGGCCAACCCCAACCAAGCACAGTGGGAGCGGGATATCAAAGAGCTCGCCAAGCGCCCCAATATCGTCTGCAAGGTCTCCGGGATCGTCAAGACCGTCAAGCCCGGCATGAACGCGGTCGAGGCGCTCACCCCGGTGATTGTCCCCACCCTGGACGCGTTCGGCCCAGATCGGGTGATGTTTGGCGGCGACTGGCCCGTCTGTAATATCGCCACGACTTTCCGTGGCTGGGTAGAGACCCTTCGAGAGATCGTCAAGGACCGCCCCGAGGACGAGCAGCGCAAGCTCTTCCACGACAATGCCGAGGCGTTCTACGGCCTGAAGAAGTAGGGCCTAGACGCAAAAACTCTGGGCGAGCGCCTGAGCCGCCTCCAGGCTCAGGCTCTTGCCCTCTTCCAGCAGGGTCGCCAGGCGCTCCGGGCCAAGCAACGTCTCCAGTGCTGCTTGTCGCTGGTCGTGCTCCCGCTGGTCCTCGGGGGCGAGCGGAAGGCCCTGGCGGCGACGCTCCAAGGCGGCGGCTCCCCAGAGCCGCGCGGCACTCTCCCCGTCTTGACGCTGGGCAGCCAGCTCGCCGATTCCCTCCCAGAGCTCGGGGAACCAGGAGGTCAGGTCGTTCTCCAGGGCGAGCTTTAGCCCCACCCCGAACTCTTGAGTCGCCAGCGTGAGGTCGTGCAGGAGGAGCCCCACCCAGCCCAGGTTGATATGCACCACCCCCGCCCCCACGGAGTTGGTCTCGTAGTAGGTCAGGCACTCCTGCAGGCTCTCCAGCGCCTCCGCGCCACGCCCAAGAGCCCGGTAGGTCACCCCAAGGTTGTTCAGCGAGGACCCCACGCCCGCAGTGTCTCCCAGCCGCCGTCGTAGGGCAAGCGCCTCCCGGTGCTGGCGGAGCGCCTCTTGCAGGTCGCCCGTCACCCGCGCCAGCACGGCCAGGTTGTTGTGCACCGCCGCGACTCCCGCCTCATCGCCCACCGCCGTGTAGAGAGCGAGCGCGGTCTCTTGCCACTGGCGGGCCTGCTCACGATCGCCCGCGCGTCGGGAGAGAATCCCCGCGATCCGAAAGCCCTCCGCCCGCACCCCCTGAGCGCCCTCGGTCGCGCCTAGAGCCCGCTCCAGATAGGCGAGGCCCTCGCGCAGGTGCCCCCGGTAGAGCCAGAAGTCCTTCAGCCGGACACAGAGCTCCAGCGCGAGGGCAGGGTCCGCCAGCTCCTCAAACGCCGCCTCGACCGCGCCACGAAGGTTCGCCGTCTCCGCCGGGTCGGTGAGTAGGGTTGCCGCGTTCTCCCAGCAGTAGCGCGTGTGCCGTCGCAGAAGCCCCCGGCGCTCGTCGGGGGGGAGTAGCTCGGTGGCGAAGGCGCGCAGCAGCTCCAGCATCTTCCAGCGCTGGCTCGCCCCACGCTCCTCCACAAAGACCAGCGAGCGGTCGCGCAGGGTCGCCAACTCATCGAGGATCTCCCCCACTCCCTCGCCGCAGATCGCCTCCGCGGCCGCGAGGGTCCAGCCTCCCGAGAAGACCGAGAGACGGGCAAAGAGCTGCTGCTCCGCCTCGGTCAGCTCGCGGTAGCTCCCCTCCATCAGGGCGCGCAGGCTCCGGTGGCGGGCAGGGATATCCCGATCCCGGGCCTCGATCTCGTGGAGGCGCTGGGAGTAGCGCTCCAAGAAGGCCTCGGGGCTCAGCTCACGGCAGCGTCCCGCCGCCAGCTCCAGCCCGAGGGGGAGTCCCTCCAGCCGCCGACAGATCTCGCCAATTGCCTCGGCGTTGCGTGCGTTCAGCGAGAACTCGGGGCGCTTTGCCTGGATACGGTCGAGGAACATCCGCACCGAGGCACAGAGGTACATCCGCTCCGCTGTCAGCCCTTGTTCGGGTACGGCCAGGGGCATGACAGGAAGCTCCCGCTCTCCTGCCAGATCCAGAGGCTGTCGGCTTGTCACGATGCAGCGCAGGGTGGGGATAGTTGTCAGCAGGGTGCGTACCAGCTGCGGCGCTCCCCGGGGGACGAGCTGCTCGATGCCATCTAGAACGAGCAGCGGAGCCTCCAGCTGCTGGAGTATCTCCGTCGCCTGCTCAAGAGGGTCTTGGAGGGGCTGCCGCAGGTTTCCCGTGGCGACAATCACCGCCTCGGGGAGCCGGGAGAGCGCCTCCAAGTCGCCGCAGGAGACAAAGACCGGGGACGCGCTGTGGGCCCGCTGGAGCGCCCGTACGGTCTCGATTCCCAGCCGGGTCTTCCCGCTCCCGCCCGGGCCCGTCAGGCTCACCAGCCGCGTCCCCTCGGTGAGGGCCTCCACCAGCCAGTTTAGCTCACGCTCACGCCCAAAGAAGCGGGTGAGGGGCAGGGGCAAGGCCAGCGGAAGCGGAGCGGCGACAAGGGGGACCGCCTCGGTGCACTTGCTCTGGGCGCTCTCTCCCAGGAGCTCCAGCCGCCCTCGCTCCTGTAAGACCCACTCGTCCCAGAAACCTTCCAGCAGGGGCTCCCGACCGAGGGTTGCCGCCAGCCGCCACTCGCCGGCACGGTAGGCGCGCTCAAAGGCGGCGACATCGGTGGTGAAGCTCCCCGGACGGAGCCCCAGGGTCAGCCGATCCGCGATCAGAAGCTCTTCCTGACTGGGAAGCTCCAGGGTCTTGCGGAGGACGGAGAGCTCCTGGCGCAGGCGTGAGCGGCCCTCTTCGAGGAGCGCATCGGGCCAGATGGCATCGCAGAGACGCTCACGGGAGTGTTGTTTTGGAAAGAGCGCCAGGTAGGCGACAATTGCACGGGCGCGCTGGGTACGGAAGTGCGCAATCGGCTCCCCGTCGCGCAGCACTTGAAAGGTCCCAAACAGTTTAATCTCGTAGTGTGACACAGCTAGCGCGGATTTTAACCGTTTTTAGGCTCGGTAAGCAACCAGCGCTCCAGTGCTTTCTGAAAAAAGAACACAACAGCCCCGATCAGGACCAGTCCGACCCCAATCCCATCGAGCAAAAACTGCTCCGCACGGACATGGCGCGTCCCCTCAGAGTGGTAGCGGCGGACGTAGACCTCGAGCGCAAGAACCGCCCCGGCAACTAGCACCGCGAGCACCAAGGAGCGAAACCGGAGCTCGGAGCGGCCCCGCTGCGCAAGCCGGATCACTAAGATCGTCAGCACCGCATAGACCACGACATGGGCCAATTTACGGGTCGCCTGGGTGAGCTGGTACATCGAGACGACCGAGGGATCGCCGTAGTAGAAGCCCGGCTGGATAAAGTCGAGGAGCTGGTGGAGCAGTATCCAGGAGCGCTGGTAGCTTCCGAGCTCCGTGGCCACCAAGGCAGCCAGCCCAATCCAGAGAAGCAAGGGGAGGATAAAGATCAGGACTCGCAGAAGACTTCGCAGCACAGAGTATAGAGTATACCGAATTCTCAGCATCTCCTGGAAATATTGCGTATAATCAAGGGATGACTCCCCTGCCCCTTGCCCTCTCAGACCGCTTTGGCCGACGGATCGAGTACCTGCGTGTCTCTCTCACGGATCGCTGCAACCTGCGCTGTGTCTACTGCATGCCGGAGGCGGGAGTGCCCTTTGAGAACCTAGACAACGTGCTGAGCTTCGAGGAGCTCGTGCGGATCATTCGGGTCCTGGCAAGTGTCGGGCTGAAGAAAGTGCGGCTCACGGGCGGCGAGCCACTGGTCCGCAAGGGGGTTCCCGAGCTGGCCGCACAGCTCATGGCGATCCCGGGGCTTGAGGAGGTAACCCTGACCACCAACGGTATCCTGCTGGAGCGGGATGCCCAAGGCCTCTGGGACGCGGGGATTCGGCGGCTGAACCTCTCGATGGACACCCTCCAAGAGGCGCGCTTCGAGAAGCTAGCGCGGCGTGCGGAGTTTGCCCGTGCGTGGGCGGGGCTGGAGACGGCGCTGGCGATTGGCTTCTCCCCCATCAAGCTCAACTGCGTGCTCATGCGGGGAATCAACGACGATGAAGTGGCGGCGTTTGGGCGGCTGACCCAGGAGCGCCCGCTCTCGGTGCGGTTTCTGGAGTACATGCCGATCGGGGAGGTGAGCCCCGCGCAGTGGCGTGCCCACTATGTCAGCAATGAGGAGGCGCTCGCCACGCTTCAGCGGCTCTGGCCTGATCTTGAAACGCTCAATGACTCCCCGGAGAGCACGAGCCGCAACTTCCGCATTCCCGGTGCCTTGGGAACGATTGGGGTGATCAACCCGATCAGCCATAAGTTCTGCGATGGCTGCAACCGGCTTCGGCTTACCGCCAATGGCAAGCTCGTTCCCTGCCTCTCGGATAACTTTGAGTACGATCTGATCGGGCCGCTTCGGGCGGGCTGCTCCGATCAAGAGATCCTGGAGCACACCGCCGCCGCCCTCGTACACAAGCCCATTCAGAGTGATTTTGAGGGACGGCTCTCCCGTGGGGGGAGCCTGCGGATGATGTCACAGATTGGTGGTTAGCCGCTACTCGTCGGCGCGGGGCTCGAACTCGGAGAGGAGCTCCTGAAGCCCGAGGCTGTCGAGCTGGTGGTGGAAGGCCGCTTGCTCCCGGAGCGTAATGGCTCCTTGAGCCGCAAAGCTGGTACGGGCAGGCACATCGAGCTCTAGGGTAGCGTCGGAGAGAATTCCCTGGTCCCACTCTTCCTGGCGAAGAAACTGCTCCCCACGTCGCCGGCAACGAGAGCAGCGGTAGCGCACGAGGACATAGCTTGGACCAAAAGGGCGCGGATAGTACCCGGCCCGCAGAACTTCCCGCTCACCAATACGCTGACCACAGGTGCAACGAAGGGCTGTCCGTCCCATTGTCTCCTCCAGCAAGCGCTATAGCAACGCCATGCGCCACGCCAATTGTACCACTCCTAGTTTACATCCGCACGGACGACCGAGAGGCCGGTTCCCGCGGCTGTCTGACCACTCCGAGAGGCGGAGAGCGACGAAATATCGGGCGCTTTCTTCTTCCCCACCACGCTTGTCAGCATGCTACGGAGGGCACGGCTGGCCTCTTCGGTCTCCGACGCGGCAGTGGTCGGTGTGGACTCGGGCTCACTCGCACTGGCTAGCGCGGTCTCCAGGCGTGGGCTCCGCTTAGCGACCACCACGGGGCTAACCACCGCCGGAGCGGGAGTCGGTGCGGTCTCAGGCTCTAGCTTGGTGCTCCCGGTTCGCGCCGCGAGCTGTGTCGGGGCTACCTCATGAGTCACCTGTCCGGTGGGCGAGGCGACAAGAGGTGCCGGTGCCCCCGCCGCGACTTGCGGCTTCAGGTCCCGATTAGGCTGCTCTTTCATGGGAGTCACCGCTGCGCGCGGCGCAGGGGTGGCACGCTCCAGCTTAGGCGCAGGCTTGGACTCTGGCGTCGCGGGCCGCTCGGTGCTCTTCGCAAGCTGTGTCGGCGCGGCGGCGAGGGCCGGGGCAGGCGTCGCGGGAGTCGGCGTAGCAGACACGGGAGCGGACGGCGTTGTAGGAGTTGTTTGCTTAGGGGCAGCAGACGGCGCAAGGGGCGCGGGCGTGCCAGGTGGTGGCGGCACGGTCACCTTTGAGAGCCGGGGCAGGAAGACCGCGCTGAGAGTTGCAGCGGTGAGCGCACCCGCAAGGGCAAAGCGAGCCGGAGCAGGCCGCAGAACCCGTGAGAGCTTGTCCCAAAGGGTCGGGCGTGCATAGGTCGAGGCGGCGATCCGCTCGGAGAGCCCTGGCGGTAGCATGGTCACCATCGGTGCCGAAGACGCCTGCTTCAGGAGAGAAGCAAAGGCCTCCTCGTTGCTATCGTCGGTCGTGATTTCCTCAGGGGTCATTTTTTTGCTCACTTGGTCACACTCTGTCCCAGTCTTGCGTATACAAGCTGTATGCCGTTAGAATCGGTTGGTCCTCAAAAAGTTTCAAGATTCTTTTTCTGCGGCATGGTACAAAGAGGCTACTATGGCAGATCCTAGCAATTCTCCCAAGACCGAGTCCACGGGGCTCAATCTTAAGAAATTTAACTCCACCAGTGTCACCACCACCACCGATGTGATCGTCCCCAAGCTCTCCAACGCCGACAAGGGCCGTCGGGCGACTATGGTTGCTGTCGTGATTCTTGCGGTTGGATTTCTGGGCATGATGGCCTTTCGCACCAGTGGCTTCAATCCCTTTGAAAAGACTCCAGAACACGGCGGCCTAGCACGCCCCGAACCGACGCTTCCTCAGTAAGGCTGCCCCATGTCCAACGAGCGTGTTGTCTGCGCCGCCTGCGGCTCCAATAACTTTGCCACCCAGGCTGCCTGCTGGAAGTGTGGCAAGGTCCTGAGCGCTCCGCCGCCTGCCGCCGCGCCTGCTCCGATGAGCGCCGTCCCCGCCGGAGCACCTCCACTGGCACGCCCCCTGCCCGCTCCCGAGCTGCGGAGTGAGTCCCCCGCTGCGTTTTGGTCGTCGGTGGCGATGGGCGTCCTCTTTCCCATGCTGGCGATCCCCGTGGGGCTGGTCTTTCTCATGCTCGATGAACGCCGGAAGCACCAGATCGGCTGGTGGAATATTCTCTTTGGCCTGGTCGGGACCCTGCTCAATGGGGTGATCGCCGTAGTCTCCCTCTATCCCCTCTTGATGAACGCCACCCGCCTGATCCCCAACCTAGGGGGGGCACGCACCGGGCAGTCACAGGACCTCAACTCCGAGGCTCCCCCCTTGGATATCCCCGGCCAGCGTCCCTTTGCCGCGCCGCCACGGTAGTCCGCTCGCATGACTGACACCATTGCGGCAATCGCCACCGCCACCGGTGCCGCGGGCGTGGGGATCGTCCGCCTCTCCGGCCCCAATGCGCGGACAATCGCCGCGCAGGTCGTGCGTCGCTCCCTTCAAGACCAGCCACCTCGCCTGCTCAAGCGTGCCACGGTCTACGATCCGCAGAGCGGGGAATCCCTCGACGATGGCCTCTTGGTGCACTTTATCGGACCGCACTCCTTCACCGGTGAGGATGTGGTCGAGTTTCAGGGGCACGGGGGGATGCTCACCCTGGCTCAGGTCCTACAGGCGTTCCTGGCCGCCGGGGCTCGCTTGGCACGTCCGGGAGAGTTCTCGGAGCGGGCGTTTCACAACGGGAAGCTCGACCTCGCCCAAGCGGAGGCCCTCGCGGACCTGATCTCTGCACGCTCCGTGGCAGCACAGCGCGCCGCCCGCCGCCAGCTCGACGGGAGCCTCTCGCAGGAGGCGCACCGCATCGCCGCCGAGCTCCAAGAAGCCCTCGCCCGCTTGGAGGCGACGATCGACTTCCCGGAGGACGTGGGCGAGCTCGTGCCGGAGACTGTCGAGGCCCCGCTCGGCCGCGCCGCGCAGCGCCTGGAGCGTCTCCTGGCGGGAGCGGCGTACGGCAGGCGGCTCACAGAAGGGCTCACCGTCGCCCTGACCGGTGCCCCCAATGTCGGGAAGTCTTCGCTTCTGAACGCCCTCGCCGGAGCGGAGCGCGCCATTGTCACGGAGCTCGCCGGCACGACCCGCGACATTCTGGCCGAGGAGCTGGTCTTGGCCGGCGTACCGGTACGCGTCCTCGACACCGCCGGGCTGCGCGAGACCGACGATCCCGTGGAGCGTATCGGGGTCGCCCGTGCCCGTGCCGCGGTCGCGACCGCCGATGTGGTGATTGTCGTGGTCGATGCCACCCGCCCCGAGCCCCTCGCCCTGCCCGAGCAGAGCTTTGTGATCGCGGTAAACAAGTCCGATCTGGCCTCCCCAGAGCTGGAGCGCTTTGCCCCCCACCCCGCCGTGGCGATCTCCGCCCGCACCGGGGAGGGGCTCGATGCGCTGGTCCAAGCGGTGATCGGGACATCGGTTCCCGCCAGCGACGCCCCCCTGCTCACGCGAGCCCGCCACGAAGATGCCCTCCGCCGCGCCGCTGCCCAAATCCACGACGCCCGCGTGACCCTCGCCCTTGGGCTCCCCGCCGAGCTGATCGCCGTGGACACGCACGGTGCCCTCGCCGCCCTTGGGGAGCTCACGGGCCAGACCACCCGCGAGGAGATCATCCAGGGAATCTTCTCCCGGTTCTGTATCGGCAAGTGAGCGCTAGAGCGTCCCGTAGAGCCGGTCGCCGAAGTCGCCGAGGCCGGGGCAGATGTACTTTTTCGCATTGAGCTCCCGGTCCAGCGCCGCGGCGTAGATCGGGACATCGGGGTGCGCCGCCTCGACCGCCGCCACGCCCTCGGGAGCCGCCACCACACACACGAGGCGGACATCGGTCGCGCCCGCCGCCTTTACATGGTCGATCGCCTGGCCCGCCGAGCCGCCCGTGGCCAGCATCGGGTCCACCACCAGGGTCGTGCAGCCCTGTACCTGTGGGAGCTTGCAGTAGTAGCTCGCCGCCACCGCGGTCGCATGGTCGCGCTCCAGCCCGATGTAGCCCACGGAGACATCGGGAAAGAGCTCCAAGAACGGCTCCAGCATCGCCAGCCCCGCCCGTAGGATCGGGATCACCACAATCCCATGGGCAAGGACCTGCCCCTCCATTGGCTCCAGAGGGGTGGTAATCGGGGAGGCCATGGTCGGGAGATCAGCGGTCGCCTCCAGCGCGAGGAGTGTGGTCAAGCGCCGTGCGAGCGGGCGAAAGTGCTGGGGGTTGGTCTCGGTAGAGCGCAGGCCCGTGAGCAGGTGCTGGGCCAGCGGGTGGGAGCAGAGATGGATTGCCATACCCCCATTTTACACCGCCGGCTCAGAACGAGCGGGAGAGCGCCAGCGCCTCGACCCCCGCCGCCCCGGCCTTGAGGAGCGTAGCGGCGGCGCAGTGCAGGCTCGCCCCCGTGGTCATGACATCGTCGATCAGGAGCAGCCGCTTGCCCGCCAGCAAAGCCGGGTCCGTAACCTCAAAGTCCGTCGGGGAGAGGTTGGCGAGGCGCTGCGCCGCCCCCAAGGTCATCTGGGACTGCTCGGCACGCACCCGCACAAACGCCCCTTCCGGTAAGACCGGGAGCGCGAGCTGCTCCGCAAGCGGCTGGGCAAGGAGCGCCGCCTGGTTGTAGCCACGCGCGCGCCGTTTACGCGCGGAGAGTGGGAGCGCGACCAGTAGCTCAGGCGGTGCCGTGCCACGGAGCTCCGTGAGATAGCGGTGCGCGAGCCACGCCCCCAGGGGCTCGGCAAGCGACTCTTTCCCTCGGTACTTCAGCAAGTGGAGACCGTAGCGGAGCGCCCCGACATGCCGCCCCGCCGCACGTGCGCTCTCAAACGCCCAGCCGCCCCACCGGTCCGCCGCCGCCTCGCAGAGCCGGCAGACACGCTCGGGCTCACTCGGGTGCCCACAGACCACACACACCGGCTCTGGGACAGTGGGAAGCTGGGCCACACACGCAGAGCAGAGCACCGGCTCCTCCCAGCTCTCACAGAGCAGGCAGCGGGGCGGGTAGATCAGGTCAAGAAAGCCAGCAAGTGCACGCATCGGAGCGGAACATTATACCTCCTGCAAAAGTTACCGGAACCACGCCTCGCCGGAACCATAAGACTTGTTCTCAGGGGCTCAGCGCCATGACTTCTGCAAGAGGTACATTCTCTACTGGACGGTAAAATCCACCTTGGCACGGTAGGACTTGCCCCCGATCTCACACAGCGCCTCCACGGGATAGCGGCCCGGTGCGAGCCCGGCGGGAGCGCTGAGCTTGAAGCTGACACTGCGGCGCTCGTTGGGGTAGGATAGGGAGATCGTGCGCTTTACCTCGCCCTCGACACTCCAGCCCGATGGCAGGATGAGGTGGACGAGGCCACTTGTCTTGCCCTCACGCCGCCCGGTGATCGTCGCGACCAGGAGCCGGCGACGCGCGGGGCCGTCGGGGGCCGCGCTGAGGATGGGCTTGATATCGTGGTCCAGGGAGAGCGCGTAGGGCTCCTGCCGCTCCACACTCGCCAGTGCGACAACACTCACCCCGCCCTCTTCGCGCTCGGCCCCGCCCCGGAGCACCACACTGGCGGGCTCAGGTCCCTCGGGCAGGACAAAGCGAAACTCTTTCTTGAGGCGCTCGCCCGGGTTGAGGATCATGATGGGGTCCTTGAGGTCCACGATCACCGTCCCATCGGGCAAGAATACTTGCTTCAGGAAGAGCGGCTTCAGCCCTGAGTTCGTGAGCTCCAGTGTCCCCCGGACGAGTCCCCCCGCCACCAGCGCCCGGTCGCGCAGGCTCAGGTGCGCCGCGAGCGGCCCCGCAAGCGCCTCGCTGTCGTCGGTGAGCTGCAGGCGGAGCAAGGGGAGCTCGGGCAGCGGCTCGGCGAGGGCGGCGCCCCCCCAGAGAGCCCGAAATCCCACCTCCGCACCGGGCTTCCGGCCCGTCCCGAGGAGCCCGATCGGCAGTGCAACAAGCTGGACAACTCCCTGCTCCGTGGTCAGCTGGTGCCCCCTCACACTGCCCTCGGGGAGCAATACCTCGGCCCAGACCGGGTGCTCTTTGTTCTGGACATTGTCGAAGCGGCGCACCAGCGGCGTGACTCCGGTCGCGGACTTGAGGAGCCGGATGCTGAAGTTCTCTGCCCCCTGAAACCAGCCATCTCCATTGGCATCCAGATCAAACCGGACCTCGGTCTCGTCTTTGGTCTGCACCGCCAGGTAGAGAAACTGCGAGTCCCAGTCGAAGTAGACACGGCCCTCGGGGGTGTCGTAGAGGAGATCCCAGCCCTGCAGGGAGTCTAGCGTCACCGTGCGCTTGATCCGCTTGCGCTCGTAGGATGCCCCGCTGTTGGCAAGGGGTGCGGTCTGGCGGCCCTCCGGGGCCTGTGCGTGCGCCGCCAGAGCAAAGAGAAGACTACTCCAAGCGGCTAAAGCGATCCGAGAGCTGTGTGTCCTGAAGGAAGTTTTGAGCATATCTGAGCTTCTGAAGCGCCTCACCGTTGTCCGGGTCCAGACGCAGGGCTTTCTTGTACTGGAACAGCGCTGCGGCGTACTGCTGGTCTTGGTAGAGCGCGTTGCCCAGGGCCATCGCCTCCGTGACCCGTGCCTGACGAACAAGCTCGTTCAGGTCTGGCCCGGAGACTCCCTTCTGACGGGCCTCGGTGAAGGCCAGGATCGCTCCGACAGCATCTCCCCGCATCAGGAGCCCCCTGCCACGGGAGAGCGCACTCTCCGCAGCGGCATAGCGCACCTGAGCGAGCCCCGTCCGAGCATCAGTCGCGAGGGGGTTGGCCTGAATCGCCTCCAGAAAAGCCGCCTCGGCTGCATCGGTGTTCCCTTCGCTTAGAGCGGCCTGTGCCTGTAAAAGTTTCGCCTGATACCAGCGCTCCTGAAGCGCAGCGCTCGCCTGTGTCAGCACGAGGTCGTGGGGCAGGTCTTGCAGGGCCTGCGCGAGGTGCGCCGCCGCTCCCACAAAGTCCCCGACCGTCTCCGCTGTCTCTGCGGCACCAAGCGCACGCTGGCGCAGGTCCGCGAGCACGTCACTCAGCAGCTGGCACGCCCGCAGATCGGAGGGGACGGCGTCCAGACGCGCACGGAGCACCTCGGCGGCGACTGCCACATTACCCTTGTCCCACGCGCCACGGGCCTCGGCGAGGGTTGCCTCCTCCGAGAGCGAGGCCATGCGCTCCCCAAAGGTGAGCTCGTAGGCGATCAGGCTGCCATCGCGCAGGCTCACGGCCACAAAGCGTCCCCCCGGAGCCACGGAGATTCCCGTCGGGCGCGCGTCCTCAAAGTCGATATCCCAGATCGGCATGCCTTCGTCGTTGAGGAACACCAAGCGCCCGCTCCCATGGTCCAGCGCGAGCAGCACCGCGATACTCTGCCCGGTGGCGTCCATGGCCACATCAATGGGGGTGCCGACCAGCTCGGTGAACCAGAGGAGGACGCCATCGCTACCGACCAGCCCGACCCCGCCCGCTTCGACCTCTGGCCCGCCCGTGGCAAACGCGGTGCGCTCTGGCCCCGCTGTGGCGACCGCCAGCAGTGGCACCTCTTGGCGGTGGCTCCAGATCGTGGTGCGGGTGTAGTCTACCAGCGAGAGATCGCCGCTCTCCCCCGCGATAGCAAGGTAGCGTGCGCCCCGGTCGATACAGATGCGGCTGATGGGATAGGCGATATCTTTTGTCCAGAGCAAGCGCCCATCGAGCTCCCCGAGCGCGACCGAGTGCCCGGAGCCGAGCAGGTCACAGAACGCGGTCCCAAAGCGCGCGGCCTCGGCCCCAAGCGAGATATCGGTGTAGGAGGCGCGCCGGTCGGAGAGGAAGCGGGTTTTGCGCGCCTCGCGAAAGAGGTAGAGGTCATCGTCGGTGGTGCCGACATACGACGAGCCATCGGGGGTGATCTCGGTCTTGCGGAGGGTCTCGACGTTGTAGGTGTGGAGCGTGCGGCTCCGCCCTTGCTCGGAGTAGCGCACGAGATGGAACGTGCGAACCTCCAGCTCATCGGGAACCGAGACCAGGAGCGTCCCATCGTCCTGGAGTGCGTAGCGAGAGAGCGGGGCCAAGCCGCGGGCTTTTCGGAGGAAGACGAGGTTGACGTTGGTGATGTCGGCCATGCAGAGAGATTATAGCACGTCGGGGAGCATAACCTCTCCGGTGACGGAGCCAACCTCTCCCCCAGCCCCTCTCCGGTGGCGATGCCAACCTCTCCCCCTGCCCCCTCCCCCGGGCGCTCATTCTTCGCTGGGGAAGGGGGTTCTGAGTCGGGCTCCCCTCTCTTCCCCAAGGAGGAACGACTGCCCGCACCCAGAGGGTACCCGGGGAGGGGCTGGGGGAGGGAGAGGTTACTCGGAGCAGGCGGGCAAAACAAAAAGCCCGAGGAACAAGTCCTCGGGCTTGAGAGGGCTACGGCTACCTTCGTAGCCAGTAATGGAGGGTTATTTGCTGGGAAGGCCGTAGACCTCGACCTCGGTGTAGCGGTTGAGCGGGTCGGTGTAGGTGCTACCGCGGCTGTAGAGACGGACGTAGCGCGCCTTTACTTTATTCGCAGCGATCAGGCGGCCCTCGCTCGTCTCGAAGTACTCACGGTCCTTGCCGATACCAAGACCGGCGCTATTGTCCGCGTCGTTGTTGTAGAGTGTCGTCACGCCCTCCACGAACTTAGGGTCGTTGGAGACCTGCACGATCACATCGCGAAAGACCACCGGCTGCTCGTGGAAGTGCCATACCAGGACGTAGGAGAGCTCAGAGGCTGCCTCCAGGTCGATCTGGACCCACTGCAGCTTGGGGTACATCTCGACCGCACTGCCCTGCTTGGCGTCCTTGACACCATCGGTGATGAGATCCAGCGAGCCCTCGTAGGGTGCCTTGCTGGCGGTGACTTTCTTCTTGAGGGCCAGGTTGACCGTTCCCTTGGGTACCTGGGGAATGGGGCGCGGTCGGCCTAGTGGCTTCTCGACATTGGCGCCTGCGGGTGCATCGGAGGGGGTTCCGATAAAGTTAGGCTTTGGCAAGACGGCGGGGAGCGGGATGGTGTCCTGCGCGAGCGCGGCACCGGCAAGGGCGAGGCTGGCGAGGGTGAAAAAGACGGCTCTCTCACGGGTTGGCTTGAAAAACATGGTTGTAAACTCTCCTCTAAAAAAATAACTGCCCCTGTTAGAGTGCCGCAGCGCCGTTTTGGTTTCCGATATAATCCCCCCATGAGAAACAAACCTTTACTGACTCTGGCGCTGGTGCTGGTCCTCGCGGGCTGTGGCGGCGGCGGCACGACTCCCCCTCCCAGCACCACGGACTACTTCGATGAGCTCTCTCTGAGCCTGCGCTGGTCCAGCACCAAGACCGCCAACCCGCTGAAGGTCTTTATCGGCAAGGATGGCACCACGGACCGCTCCACCGAGGTCATGGCAGGCGCGACCTCGTGGTCGGTGGCGACCAGCAACCTGGTGCGCTTCACCCAGACCGATACCGCGGCGGATGCGGATATCACGGTGACGTTTAGCGATACGGTCGATACCTCTGATGGTGGTGTCGGGCTGGCGTCGGTGAGCTTTGCCATTGTCCCAGGCAACCCGACCGCCGATGGCATTATCCAGTCAGGGGCGATCACCCTCAAGACCGGGATCGCGAGCAATATCATCCTCCCGACCATGCAGCACGAGCTCGGGCACGCGCTTGGGATTGTCGGGCGCAACAAGGGCGACAATGGGCACAGCTCCTACGATGGCGATGTGATGTTCCCGGTGATCAAGACCAGCTCGTCTCTGAGCACGCGGGATGCCGCGACCCTGATCAAGCTCTACGCCACGAGCCGAAAGCGCTAAGCCCAACGGGGCTTGGAAGATCGCCCAGACGGACATCGTCGGGCTATAGGGCGTCGTTCCTCCGCCGCGCCTTCGGCGAAATTCTACCGACGAGGCACGAGGAGGCGGCCGAAGGCCCCATAGCCCGACGTTTACCGTCGAGGCTAGCCGGACGTCTACCGTCCTGGCTGGCCGCATGATTTCCAACAAGAAGTAAATTTTTAATCTTTGCTACGTAGAATCACTCTATGCAAAGATCACAACAACTCTCTTTTCTCGTCGCCGCTGTCTGCCTGGCCGCTTCTGCGTCTGGGCAGCAGCGTGCCATCGAGGTCGGCAAGGCCCTTCCGGTCACCAGTGCGACAGCCGCAACCGGCCCCTGGCTGGAGCGAGCCCCCCTCAATCCCGCGACCTACGGGCAGACCCGTGGGGTGAGCCCCGCCACCTCCCCTGAGGCCAAGATCGTCCTCTACACCCCGACCCTCAGCGAAGACTTCTTCAAGCTCGCCCGCCGCGTGGACAGCCTGATCGAGAAGCACCCCGAGCTGAAGTGGTCGTTTGTCCAGGTCAGCGATCCCAAGGGCGCCCAGCGAGGGGGCTACACCGCCGACGAGCTCAAGACACGCCTCGCGGAGCTCAAGACCCTGGCGGAGAGCCATGAGCTCAAGCACCTCTCGCTTGTTGTCGCCGCCCCCGCAGCACGCCCGGGCAGCAGCACCATCACGCTCGCCTTTACCAAGCAGAGCACGGCGAAGTACCAGCACCCCGTTGTCGCCTGGACCGGGCAGACCGATGAGGCTAAGCTCGATCGCGCGACCATCGAAAAACTGATCGGGGAACTCTCTGCTACAATAGGCGAGTGAATACTACCTACCTAGAAACCGCCGTCTCTCTCGCCCGGCAGGCGGGGGAGATCGGCCGGACGATCTTTCTCACCGCCCGCGAGAGCACCTGGAAGTCCGACAACACCCCCGTGACCGAGGCGGATATCGCCATCAACGATCTCGTGATCCGGGAGCTCTCCCGGCTCTACCCCGACCACGCGATTATCGGGGAGGAGTCCAGCCAGCCCCACGCGGGTGCGAGCCATGTCTGGGTCTGTGATCCCATCGATGGAACCATCCCCTACGCGCTGGGAATCCCGACCTCGGCGTTCTCGCTTGGGCTGGTGATCGACGGTGTCACGGAGGTGGGGGTCGCCTACGACTTCCACGCCGACCGGATGTACACGGCGGAGCGCGGCAAGGGGGCGTTCTGCAATGGTGTCCCCCTGAAGGCCTTTCAAGGCACCAGCCTGCGCGCCACGGTCTCCGATGTCGAGGGAATCTGGTGGAGCGGCTTTCCGGTCGGGGAGCTCACCCGCCTGCCCAGCCTCCTGGAGCGCGAGGGGAGCAAGATTTTGAAGGTCTGCTCGATGGTCTATGCCGGCCTGCTGGTGGCGCGCGGCGAGCTGGCGGGGATGATCAGCCGCGGCGACAAGCCCTGGGATGTGGCCGCGATGGATATCATTGTCCGGGAGGCGGGCGGCTGCGTGACCGACCTGCAGGGCAACCCGCTCCGCTGCGATGGGCCGATCCCGGGGAGCGTGGTCTGTGGGGCCGGGGTCCAAGACGCCTACCTCAGCCTGATCGATGAGGCCTTTGCGGAGTAGAGGTGTTGGCCGCCTAGGTTTTGACCGACAATACCCCTGAAATGCGGCTGCTGATCGTCTCTCCCTGGTTCCCCTACCCGCCCGACAATGGGTCGCGCCTGCGGGCGTGGCACCTGATCCAGCGGCTCACGCAGCGCCACGAGGTCCGGCTGATTGTCGGGCGGCAGGACGATGCAACCGGCGAGGTTCCCCCCGGCATTCCCACGACCGTGGTCCCCTGGCTCTGGCACCAGCCCGGCGCGACCGGGAAGGCCGGTGCCCTCCGGGCTCTGTTTTCGTCGGTGCCGCGCTCGATCCTGGAGACCCCCAACCCCGCCTTTGTCGCCGCGATTGAGGCCGAGCTCGCCCTACAGCCCGATGCCGTGCTGGCGATGGAGCTGGGCAGCGATGCCTACCTCCCCGAGACCCTCCCCTGCCCGGTCTTCCTGGACCAGGTCGAGGTCTCGGGCCTGGAGCACGCCTGGCGGCAGGCAAGCCAGCCGCGGGAACGCCTGGCCCGCTGGCTGACGTACCAAAAGGGGGTGGGCTACTGGGGGCGACGGCTCCGGCGCTACCACACACTCACTGCGGTCTCAAAGGCCGAGGCGGCGGCGGTCGAGCGGGTCTCGGGGAAGGCGACTCTAGTCGTTCCCAACGGGGTCGCGACCGCTGAGTTTACCCCTGCCAATCTCAGCGAGACGGTCCCGGGGCGGCTGATCTACAACGGTGCCCTCTCGTACGGCCCGAATCGTGACGCGGTACTCTGGTTTGTGGAGGCGATCCTACCGAAGATTAAAGAGCAGGTCCCCGAGGCGCACTTGGTTGTGACGGGGCGGGCGGAGGCAGCTCCCGAGAGCCTTTGTCGCCACCCGCACGTGACCCTGACCGGGTTTCTCCCCGATCTGCGCCCCACGCTCGCGGTGGCGCAGGTCTGTGTCGTCCCGCTCCGTGCGGGCGGCGGGACTCGGCTGAAGATCTTAGAGGCTTGGGCCGCAGGGCTTCCGACAGTCGCCACGCCAATCGGGGCGGCGGGGCTGGAGGGAAGCGTCGCAGGCGAGCACCTGCTCCTGGGAGAGACCGCAGAGGCCTTTGCCCAGGAGACCATCACGCTCCTCAAGAGTGTTGAGCTACGGCAGCGGCTCGCCCGCAATGCCCGTGCTCTGGTCGAGGCGCGCTACGACTGGGACGTGATCGTGGAGGCACTCTCGGAGCACCTCGTGCAAGCAAGAAAATGAGTAAGGCAAGAGAAGAATTTTACGACGAGGCCACGATCTGGGGCGACGACTCCGACCGGCCCGTGCGCGATCTCATCAGCCAGGGAGCGGAGCAGAAACTCAAGCTGCTCGGGAGCGCCCTGGTGATTGGGACCGCGCTGGGAATCGGGGGCGTCCTGGCGTCGGGGGCGGGCACCAAGGGCCTGATCTGGCTTGCCATTGTCGTGCTGGGGATGGTGGGCGTGATCACGGTCGCCAGCTACCTGGAGGTGGGCGTGACCCTCTTTATCGCCGCCTGCTGGTTCCTCTTCAAGACCCCCGGCCTTGCCCAAGGCCAGGGGGGCGGTGGGGAGCAAGGGCTCGCGCTCAGCCAGATCGGCCTGGTCTTGCTCCTCTCCGCCTGGGGGCTGCGGCGCCTCTTCCGCCCCGATGGCAAGCTCTTCCGCACCCCCCTGACCGCCCCGATCTTTGCCTATCTCTTTATCTGCGCCTGGTCGACCATCCACAGCCTGCTCTTCCCCGACAGCAATATCGAGCGTGGCCTGATCACCGCTACCCCGATAGCGGTGAACGTCCTTGAGAACATCCTCCGGGTGCTGGCGCTGGGCGGCCTGCTTCTTGTCGCCAATGTGGTCACGCCGCGCGGAAAGGGCCGCATGGCCGCGATGTTTATTGCCGCCGGCGTGCTCTTGTTTCTCTTCTCGCTTCAGACCAAGACCAACAACATGGACCACCCGGTCGGGCTGGCGCGCTATGTTCCGGGGCAGGGCTACGGCGCCTTTCCCCAGATGATGATTGTCGGGGTGCTGGCAGCGCTGGCGGTCTCGGGGATCGGCAAGCGCTGGCAGCAGGCCGTGATGCTCACGGTCGCGCTGACGATCTTTGGCTGGGCGTTTGTCCGAAATGCGGAGTGGGTCTCAGGCTGGCTTGCCGGCGGCTTGGCGCTCGCCATAGTTGTCTTCAATGCCCGCCGCAAGCTCTTCTGGATCGGAGTGGGCGTGATCGCGGCGATTGTCTTGCTGAACTTTGGCTACTTCTGGGACAAGTTCTACAAGATGAACTTCTATGCGGGCGGGCACATGAACTGGGGAGTCGCCACCCTGCGTGGCCAGGAGATCGGTGCCCTGGAGAACGACCGAAGCCGGATGCTACGCGCTGCCTTCCAGTACGCCGATGCCTTCCCACTCGGGGTTGGGCTGGGCAACTACAAGAACTACAACCACCACTACGGCTCCCCGACCGTCTGGAACTCCACGACCTTTACATCGGCGCACGGCACCTACGCCCAGACCCTCTCGGAGCTCGGCTGGCTGGGCCTGCTCGCCCTTCTCTGGCTCCAAGGCGCAACTCTCATGACTCTCTACCGCTTCTGGAGGGCTCTGCCTACGGGGACCTGGGAGAAGGCCTGGCTCCTGGCGACCTACGCCGGGTGCTGGGGGATCTTTGCCGCCACCTTCCTGGGGGACTATATCTTTCCTAGCTACCACAACGGCGCGATGGCCTCGTTTGGCGGGACGGTCTATGTCTGGCTCTTTGCGGGGTTTGGGATCGGGCTGGCGCGCCTGCGCGGCCTCACCTGGGCGAGCGCGACGGGCAAGGGGATCAAGAAACCCCGGCCCCAAGCGCACTGGGTTCGCCCCACGGAGGGCAGACCATGACCCCCGATCTCTCGATTGTGATTGTCTCCTGGAACACGAAAGCGCTCCTCAAAGACTGCCTGGAGAGCATTCAAAATGTCGCCCGCGCCGAGGTCTTTGTCGCCGATAATGCGTCATCAGATGGCAGCCCCGAGCTCGTGGCGAGTGCGTTTCCCAACGTCACGCTGATCCAGACGGGTGCGAATCTGGGCTTTGCCAAGGCCAACAACCTCGCGCTGAAGCAGGCGAAGGGCCGCTACTGGCTCCTGCTCAACTCCGACACGCTGGTCCCCGACGGTGCCCTGGAAAGGCTGGTAGAGGCAATGGACGCCCACCCCGAGGCGGCGGTCGCGGGCTCGCTGCTGCTCAATGGCGACGGCACGCTCCAGCACTCCTGGGCACGCTTTCCCAGCTTCCAGAGCGAGCTCTCCGGTGCCCTAGAGCGCGGCCAGTGCCCCTACACCGACACGCAGCTCCTCGACGAGGCCACGCGCACCTCCCTCGCCCCCTTTGCTTGTGACTGGGTAGGCGGGGCGGTCTTCTGTGTCCGTGCGAGCGCAGCGCAAAAGGCCGGTCTGCTCGACGAGAAGTTCTTCATGTACAGCGAGGAGACCGAGTGGTGCCACCGCCTGAAAAAGCGAACCGGCGGCACCACGCTTCTCATCCCCGCATCGGTCGTGATCCACCTAGGTGGCGGCTCCAGCCGCGCGGTTCCCAAGGCCACGCGTCAGCGCATGTGGCGCTCCAGCCTGCGCTTCTTCCGCCTCACCCAAGGCCCCCTCGGCGCGCTGCCCCCCAGCGCCGTCGCCACGGGGCGCTATCTCCTCTCCCCGCTCCGACGAAGCAAGCAGGCAGACACAGAAACGCCGCCCACGGATCCAAACGTTACCCTCGCACGCCTCAACCAGCGCGACCCTCTGACCAGTGCCCACAACCAGAAGGCGCTAGTGAGAGCACTGAACAGGCTCTCCCCAGGAACCGCACTCCTCTATCTCAATAAAGACGGTTTGATTTACTTCAACGACCAGTACGGGCACAGCTTCGGCGACCAAGTCCTGTGTGACCTTGTTGCTACCATCAAGCGCTCACTCCCCGCAGGCGCAGCTTACTTCCGTATCGGGAGCAATGAGTTTGCTATTCTGATCCCCCATGCCGAGTCTGCAAAGCTCGATGCATACGCCAAGACTCTTGTTGAGAACATTCCTGTGGCACTCCAGGAGCTCCTGGATGCCAACAACCTTGGCGGCTCGTCTTGCCCACTTGGGGTGCATATCGGCATTGCGCTCTCCGAGCCGACAGAGACGGGTGAGTCCCTCCTGAAGCGTGCCGACCTAGCCCACGACGTAGCCAAGCGCCTTGGGATTGGGCGTGTGGCCTGGGCACCCCCTCTCCTTCAAAACCCAGACCCGCTGACTGGGGTTGGGCATTGGGAGGCATTTCCGCTGCGGGGGCACGAGCCTGCAAACGGTGCGACCGTGCTTGCTCTGGATATCGATCACCTCAAAGACTTCATGGATACCAATGGACTGACAATGGGTGATAGCTTGCTCCAGCGAGTTGGGGAGGTGCTCTTGCAGTCCACCCTTCGCGGCATGGAGGTCTACAGAACGAGCGGTGGGACGTTTGCCCTGATTCTCACCTCCGAGTGGAGCGTCCATGTCCCGACCGTGGCACAGAAGCTCGGGGAGGCGGTCAACGCGGCGATCTTCTACTTCATTCAGAATAACAAGCTGACGTTTCCTCAGAAGCAAACGACACTGAGCATGGGAATCGCACAGGCACACGCCGAGGAGACTCTCGAAGCCCTCACCCAGCGCGCGGAGGCAGCCCTAAAGCAGGCAAAGGCACAAGGGAAGAACCGGATCTGCTGGGCGGAGGAGCCGTCTGCGGCGACGGAGCACGCGGCGTGAGGGTGGTGATCGATGCGCGCCCGCTCTCGCACCCGCAGGCGGGCGGCTACCGCTCGTACGTGAGTGCGCTGGTGCGAGGGCTCGCGGAGGTGAAGCCGGCCGATGTGGAGGTGCTCCTCTACCTAGACCGCCCGACCGAGACAGCCTTTCCCTTCGAGACCCGCGTGCTCTCACCATCGCGCCTCAAGACCGACTTCTGGCTCTTTGCCCAACAAGTGCGCCGCGACAAGCCCGAGCTCGTGCACGGCACCGTAAACTACCTGCCGCTAGGGCTCTCGTGCAAGACCCTTCTCCTGCTCTACGATGCCCTCTTGCTCAAGCGCTACCCGTGGGAAGGGAAGGTGCAGCGCTCGCTCCGGCAGCGTGTGCTCAATGGCTACTGGACCACGCTCATGCGCCACTCCGCCCAGAGGGCGACCAAGACCTTCACGATCTCCCACGGTGCCGCGCAGGAGCTGGCATCGGTGCTGGGTGGGAGCCCCGAGCGCTTCCCGATTGTCCCGATTGGACTGACACTTCCCCTACCAAGCGCGGGAGTGCGGCATGAGAAGAACTCGATCCTGGCGATCGCGGCACCGGACGCCCGAAAGAATATCGAGGCGGTCTACGATGCCCTACCGCTCCTGGCAGACCTGGCACCGACTCTGAAGCTAGTGTGTACGTCGGCGCGGACAGCGGAGGTGGCCGAGGCGGAGGTGGCACGGCGTGGGCTAAAAGGGGTGAAGCTCCTGCGTAGCCTCGACAACCAGGCGCTCTCGGATGCCTACGCCGGCGCAAGTGTCTTTGTGTTTCCGTCGCGCCTGGAGGGCTTTGGCCTGCCCCCTCTAGAGGCGATGCAGGCAGGGACACCGGTCGTGGCCTCGCACGCTCTGCCGATGCCGGAGATCCTCGGGGACGCGCCCCTCTACTTCGACCCGGAGCAGCCCACGCAGCTCGCTCAGGCCGTCCGCCGCCTCCTCACCGACCCGGCGGCTTGGACCGAGCATGCCCGGCGCGGCACGGTGCAGGCAAGCCGCTACACGCTCCGGGCGATGGCGGAGGGCACGCTGGCGCTCTGGCGGGAGGTCGGCGCGTGAGCAAGCCCAAGGTTCTCTTTCTGGCGCACCTGCTCCCCTGGCCCCTCGACGGCGGCGGGCAGATCAAGTCCTACCATGTCCTGCGTCAGCTCGCGCAGGCCTACGATATCACCCTGCTGGCCCTGATCCGCACCCCCGACGAGGCCAAGAACACCGAGCCGCTGCGCGAACTCTGCGTGGGCGGAGTCGAGGCGATCCCCATCCACCGGACACGGGTTCGCAATGCGCTTGCGGCGGGACGAGCCCCTCTGACCGGCGAGTCGTTTATTGTCACGCGGGACAACACCCCCGCTTTCCATGCCGCGGTCGCGCGGGAGCTGGCCACGGGAGCCTATGTCGCGCTCCATGTTGACCACCTCCAGATGGCGCAGTTTGTCCCCGCCGCCACGCTGGGTGTCAAGGTGATCCTCGATGAGCACAATGTCGAGTACCGGATTCCCCAGCGCCTCGCCGAGACGGCAAAGAACCCGCTCTGGCGCGTCTACGCCGCGGGAGAGTGGAAGCGTCTGCGGGAGTTCGAGCGCGGTGCTCTCAGACGCGCCGATCGGACGCTGGCGGTCTCCGACGAAGACAAGACCACGCTAGAGGATTTACTTGGGCCAAATAAGGGTAGAATATACACGCTACCCATTGGCGTGGACACCGACTACTTCGCTCCGCGCCCCCGAAAACCCGCCTCGAAGACCCTTGTCTCCATCGGAACGATGTACTGGCCGCCAAATATTGACGCGATGCGCTGGTTTTGCGCGGAGATTCTGCCGAAGATCAAAGCGGGAGAGTCCGACACCCGCCTGACCATTGTCGGGGCGCGGCCCACCGACGAAGTCCTTGCCCTCGCGGCGGACCCGGCGGTGACGGTCACGGGCTCGGTGCCCGATGTGCGGCCCTATGGGGAGGACTGCGGTGCGTTTATCGTCCCCTTGCGCTCGGGGTCGGGGATGCGGGTGAAGATACTCAATGCGCTGGCGATGGGCCTGCCAACGGTCTCAACGACGGTTGGTGCAGAAGGGATTGATGTGAGAGACGGCGAGCATATCTTGCTAGCAGAGACGGCGGAGGAGTTTGCGGCGGCGACGCTGCGGCTGCTCTCGGAGCCGGACCTGTCCGCACGCCTCGCCGCCAACGGCCGCCGCCTGATGGAGGAGCGCTACGGCTGGGACGCCATCGGTACGCAGCTCCGCCAGAACTACAGCGAGGTGCTTGCGCGATGAAGCTCCTCTTTGTCACCCCGTATGTGCCGTCGCTGATCCGCGTCCGCACCTACCAGCTCCTGCGGCACCTGGCCCGCCGTGGCTGCAAGATCACCCTGGTCGCACTGGAAGATGCTCCCGTCTCCACGGCAAGCCGTGCGGAGCTGGCCGAGCTCTGTGAGAGTGTCCATCTCGTCCCACTAGAGAAGCCCGCCGCCGCCCTCCGCTGCATCGCGGCGCTCCCGAGCCCCAAGCCGCTCTGGGTGGCCTACTGCGACACCCCCGCCTTGAGAGCGACCGTGCGCCGCTTAGTGCAGGCGGAACAATTCGATGCCGCGCACGTCGAACACCTGCGCGCTGCCTCTGTCCGCTCTGCCCTGGGAGACCTGCCCTGTGTGCTCGATGCGGTCGACTGTATCACCGCGCTCCAACGCCAGATGTTTGACCAAGGAGAACGACTAAAGGACCGGGCACTCGCCGGGGAGGAGTGGCTCAAGCTCCGGCGCTGGGAGCCGCGTGCCTACGCCGGCTACGATGCGATCGGGGTCACAAGCCAGTACGATGCGACCGCGCTCCAGGCACTGGGAACCCGCCCACCGCTCCATGTCATTCCCAATGGGGTCGATCTGGACTACTTCCAGCCCAACCCCAAACTCGCCCCCGAGCCCGACACGATTATCTTCAGCGGCAAGATGAGCTACCGGGCCAACGACGATGCCGTGCTGTGGTTTGCCGCGCAGCTCTGGCCCACGCTCAAGCGGGCGCGTCCGGGCCTGCGCTGGACCATCGCCGGCAACGAGCCGTCGGCGGCGGTGCGTGCGCTGGCTGCCGACCCCGCGATCACGGTCACGGGCTATGTCGAGGACCTGCGCCCCTTTATCGCCCGCGCCAGCCTCGCGATCTGCCCCCTGCGGATCGGGGTGGGAATTCAGAACAAGGCGCTAGAGGCAATGGCTATGGGCCGCCCCGTAGTCGCCTCCCCCATCGCGGGCCGCGCTCTCCCAGGCGCGATTACCGAGGGGGGACTGAACGTCGCGGAGGGAGCTCAGGACTTTATCGCCGCCTGCCTCGCGCTCCTGGAGAGCCCCGCCCAGGCCGAGCTTGCAGGGCAGGCCGCACGCCGCTATGTCGAGCGCCACCACCGCTGGGACTGTAGCGCAGGTGCCTTTCTAGAGCTCTACGCCCGAGAGAAACAGCAGACAACACCCCGTGTATAAGCAGGAACGAGATCACATAAGAATGGAATCACAGGTTTATTCGCCTCAGACCAAGGTAGCGGTTACCCCCGTTGCGCTCCCCAACACCAACATGCTCTACCTTACGTTGAAGCGTCTCATTGATATTGCCGGCTCGCTTTTTGGGCTCGTCCTGCTCTTCCCCCTGTTCTCCGTTCTTGCCATTCTCGTTCGCCTCTCGTCCGCCGGGCCGATCCTGCACCGCCGACGGGTCCTCTCGCACCAGCAGTACGAAGGGGGCACGCCCCAGAGCTTCGATGCCTTCAAGTTCCGCACGATGATCACCAACGCCGATGCCTTTCTCGCCCAGCACCCCGAGCTGATGGCGGAGTTCCAAAAGGACTTCAAGCTGCGCGACGATCCCCGGGTGACCAAGGTCGGGCACAAGCTGCGGCGCTCCAGCCTCGACGAGCTCCCGCAGCTCTTTAATGTCCTCCGGGGGCAGATGACCTTGGTGGGCCCACGCATGATCTCCCCGCCCGAGCTGGAGATGTACGGCGAGTACGCCGCCAAGCTCCTCTCGGTCAAGCCCGGCCTGACCGGGCTCTGGCAGGTGAGTGGTCGTCAGAATGTCTCCTACGCCGAGCGCGTCAAGCTGGACATGTACTACATCGACAACCGGACGCTCGGGATGGATATCGAGATCCTCCTGCGAACCGTGGTGAGTGTGCTCAAGCGCCAGGGAGCCTACTAGGCACCGACCATGCGCCTGGGCCGTCTGGTTCGTAATATCCTCACCCTGCTCCTGCTGGCGCTTCCCTGCGTCGTGCTGCTGCCACGCCTCAACGCGCCGATCGCCCTGCCCGAGAGTGCGCTTGACCAGCTCCTGACCGCACGCTACACCGCCGCGCACAACCGCCTTGGTACCCCTGTCCTGCGCCCGCTTGACGTGGCGCGCCTCACGTCGTTTGGGGACGGTGCCCTCCCGGACATGCGCCATGGGATGCTCTATACTGGCCTCTCAGCGGTTGCGATGAAGGTGCTCCACGAGACCCAGGGCGGCCAGGGCCAGCGTGCCGCGACTCTTCTCGGGATGGGGCTGCTCCTCACGGGAGGGCTCGTGACACTCTGGCTCTACCGGCGCTGGTTCCCGCAGCGAGACAACAAGCTGGCGGCGTTTTTCTATGTCTGGAGCGGCGGCGCGCTCCTGGCAGCCGTTCTCCCCGGTCCCGGCCTGCTCCTGGCGATCCTCGGGGGGCTTCTCTGCGCGGCCCTCGTCTCGCTCGATGTGACCAGTAGTAGTAGCCGCTCGTCGCTCTGGCTCGCCCTGGCAGCGGGAGCGCTCTGGGGGCTCTTATTTCTGTCGCTGTACTCCGCACTGCTGCTCTTGCCGTTTCTGCTCTGGCAGGTTGTGGTCACGACGCGGCGGGATATTCGCGCGGTGCTGGCGTTCGTCGTGGCGGCGGGAGTCGTGGCCGCGCCTCAGCTCCTGCGTGCCCAGAAGTTTGCGCACAACCCGCTCTACCACAGCCGCGGGATCGAGCTGATCATGCGCACGGAGTCCCACCCCGGAACCGCGCTCTACCATGCGGTCTCGCTCCCCCGTACGGTCAGCACCTACCTGACCCACGGTGGTTTTCTGGAGGTACTGTCCAAGTCCGCCAGCACACTGGTCGAGCTCTTGCCACGCTCGCTGGGGACAGTCGGGCTGTGCTTGTTGCTCTTTATCACCTCGGGGCTGATGCGCTTCACCGACCAGCGCCTCAACCGGCTCCGTCGCCTGCTGTTTTTGATGATTCCCGTGCACCTGATCGCCCTGAGCCTCTTCTTCCCCGCCGACGAGTGTGCGAGTGTTCTTTTGCTCTACGGGCCGGCGATTGCGGTGCTCGGGGCGGCGTTTCTGCAGACCACGATCCATGCCCGGCGGCTTCCTCGGCTCCATGCACGCGGGGTGCGGCTCGCCTGGACCGTCCTGTGCTGTGGCGCGGGGCTGGCCCAGCTTCTTGCCCTCCGCCCCGCCCCCGCCCCGATACGGCTCTACGCCTTTTTAGGCAATAGTGGCGCGTACTTGGACCGCCTCCAGACCAGCCACGACGGCGTCCTCGCTGCCGATGCGCCCGAGACCATGGCGCTGTACGCAGACGTGCCCGTCACGCTCTTGCCCACCAGCTCCACCGACTTTCAGGAAGTAGAAGCACGGCTCAATAAAGAGATTGTCGGCTTTAGCCTGACCCCAAACCTGCGCTGGGACCGCCCCGAGGACACCGCGCTCCAGGCCTGGGGCGATACCTACCGCCGCGTCTTGGGGCTCTTTGCACTGACCCAGCTCATGCCCAACAACGAGCGGGAGACCTTGCGCCAGTACGTCTCCTACCCCGACTCTCTGATCGCCTCGATCCGCAGCTTCCAGGTCACCCCGATCCAGGAGCCCCAGCAGGGCAACGACTACTCCGCCCTCTTCTGGGACATGGACTACATCCGCGCGATCCCACGCTGAGCCAGGACACGGGCGGCCATGGTGAGGCAGGCGACCGACTTCATGTCCAGGATGCGCCCGTCACTGATCGCGGCCAGGGCATCGTCGAGGGGTAGCGGGACGGTCTCCACAAACTCATCGGCATCGGTGTGGGCATCGGGGGCGGGGGTGAGGTCCTCGGCGAGGTAGCCCCAGATCTTCTCGGTGCAGTAGCCCGGCGCGACATAGGCCTCATAGAGCGGAGTCAGCTTCCCTGGTACAAACCCGATCTCCTCCGCCAGCTCACGCCCTGCCGCGAGCGCGGGGTCCTCGCCCGCCTCGATCCCGCCCGCCGGAACCTCCAGCAGGGTCCCCCCGGTCGGCAGACGGAACTGCCGCACCAGGAGCACATTGCCCTCGGCATCGAGCGGGACGACGGCAATCGCGCCGCTGTGCTCGACCACCTCGCGCTTGCCGGGCTTGCCGTTGGGCAAGAGCACGCTGTCTAGGCGCAGGCTCACCACGCGCCCCTCGTAGAGCCGCTGGCTCTCTGTCACTGTCTCTGTTAGGTCCATTTTATGCTTCTTCCTCGATAAAGACCGGGCTTGTCAGCCAGCCTGGAATCGGTAGCGGCTCTCCGCTTCGGTCAAACTCTCCCGCCAGTAGTCGATCCGGCAGCTCTCGCTCCGCCTTCGCCAGCACGTCTTCCAGCGCCGACTCCGGGAGCTCGTCCTCGCCGTCAAAGAGGCTGTACTCCGGTAAAAAGCGCGCCCCAAGGTCATCGACAAGAAACACCGCCCAAGGTAGATCGTCCTCGACACCGCTCGCATCCCAGACAGTCGCGGTGTAGCCCGAGTCCGACTGGTAGGCCAAGCTGCACTCGACATCCTCGATATCCAGCTCGGTTCCATCGGGGAGCAGCCCCAGCCAGTGGAGCGTGTCGGGGAGTGTGTCGGGGGTCTCGATCTCGTTCCAGCTTGCGAGCAGGACATGTTCAAACCAGCGAAAGCGCGCCTCCAGGGCAGCGAACTCAGGGTCATCCGGCGTAAAGAGCATTGACATAGTGTATCACAGACACCCAAAAGCCGCACTCACACGAAAGAACAGCGGGTCTTGCGCCGCGGTTCGTCCCATGCTCGTGACTCTCAGGTGGTTTTTCTCCAGTAGTGCCAGCCCCGGCTCCGGGTCCGCGAGGAGTGGGGTGGCTGAAAGATTCTCGGGAAGTGGCGTGTCGTGGGGCCAGCCGGCCTCGGGGCAGGTTCCAGCGAGGGCGAGTACGGTACGGCTATGGTGCGAGAGCCCTTGGTGGCGCGGACGGGGGTCGGCGGACGAGGCCCGGAGACAGCAGAGCGCCCTGCCCCCCAGTGCGGCGGTCACCGAGAGGGTCCAGGCCTGCTCGATCCCGGAGAAGCCGTAGCGGGTGCCCGTCCCTGCGTTCCCCGGCCCTGGTGCGACAATCACCACATCGGCCTTCTCCACCGATCGCGCCGCCAGCAGCGCCGACGGTAGCGTCACGCACTCACGCTCGCCGCCAAAGGCCTGGCCGCAGGTCAGGGTGACATCGAGCAGCCCCAGCGCCCGGAGCTGCGCCACGAGCTTGGAAAATCCGAGAGGAAGCGCGGCGGAGTCGGTCATGACATAGGCGATTCGCTTACTCGGAGCCGCCGCCTTCACCGCCGCCGCCACCAGCGCGACCTGGCTATGGAGCAAGCAGGCCACCACGGGCAGCCCACTCAGCGTCGTGGTCTCGTCCCAGTCGGCGCTCTGCTCCACCACGGAGACCGCGTGCTGTAGCGGCGTGTAGCGTAGCTTGATAATGTGCTCATCGCCTGTTTCTTGCTCGGAGGGAAGGGACACAGGGATGGGTTCCGTGGACGCCGCGATCACAAAGTCCACGCCGCCCGTGCCCAGCGCAAGCCCCGTCGCGGTTGTATTGAGGAGCACCCAGTCACCCACCGCCAGCGGGCCAGTCAGCGACGGGTAGGCCACGATGGCACGCTCTGGCGCTTCACTGTCGATCCGAGCGCGCCCCCACAGAGCCGTGGCTGTCACCCGCTCGATGGTCGTGACGCGCGCGAGACGCCGGTCTAGACGTGGCATCTAGCGGAGCGCGGACTGCTCGCCCAGGCGGGGAGCGAGGTCGCTGCCCAAGACAACCGTGATATCGGGAACATTCTCACTCAGGCTTCCACTCCGGTCCGGCCCCAGGTCCTTCTTTACCGTCCCCCCCCCGAGGAGCTTGGCGATCATCTCCGCACGGGGCTTGTTGACCGCCCGTGTGAACTGGATAGTCGTGGCCGTGGCCTGTGTCTTGGGGCCATCGGTGACATAGTCGGCATCGAAGTTCCCCTCGGCGCGTAGCAGCTCCGCCGCCCGGCGCGCCGCCCCCGAGATATCGGTTGCGTTCTGAACCGCGACCGTGGTCACCCGGTTGGCCGCCTTTTCGTCCCCGTAGACCAGCCACTGGACAAGCGCCTCGGTCTTGCGGCGGTCCGGGATGAAGAAGAAGGGCTTGTGCTTCTCAAACGCCCCTGCCAGCGTTCCTGAGGCCACTTGATCCGGCTGGGTGTTCCGGTAGAGCGAGGCGATCGCAAAGATCTGCGGGCGCTCCAGGTTGGTGTCAAACTGCTTCAGCGCCGTGTCCACGAGCGTGTCGGCGTGCAGGATCTGGCGCTTCCCCGACGCGATCATCGCGCGGATCATGTTCTGCTGGCGCACCATCCGGCGCGTGTCGCCATTTTCCTGGCACTGGTTGAGCGCGGAGATCTCCGCCGGGGACTTGCGCTTGAAGAGAGGCACACCCCGGCTATCCTTACCAACAAAGACAGCGGAGCCATCGGCGTTGCGGACATACGGGTCGATCTCACGATAGCGGCAGTAGCCAATGGCCTCATCGGCGGTGGCGATATGCACCGGCCCCTTGGGAAGCTTGACATGGAGCCCCGCCTTGAAGTCGTTGTACTCAATGGCGTCGATCGTCTCCACATCGACTCCGCCCAGCTCCTTGACCAGGTTCCCCACGGCATCGGGCTTCACGGCGATGTAGTAGTCGGGCTTGATTCCCGTGATATCCTCGACCGCCTCACAGAGAAGCGCGGGGCCGCCGCGTCCTGGGTAGGTATCGTTGCTCAGGGTGGCGTTGATCTTGCCTGTGTTGCCCGCGACTCGCACCCGGGTGTCACGAGGAATGGAGAGCGCGGAGACATGGCGGGTCTTGAAGTCCAGCGAGAGCAGCATGATGGAGTCAGCACGGCTCGACTTCCCCGTGTAGCGCTGGTAGTTCTTGTCGTAGGAGTAGTCCTTGCCAATGAGCAGGACCGTGATCTGGTCTTTCTTGGGGAAGAACTTCGCGGGGTTGTTGTAGAGATCTAAGATATCACGGACACTGCTGCCCGGAAGTAGCTTTGGGAACATCTTGCCCGCCCAGATGCCTCCTGCCACAACGGCGGCAAGAGCCCCCAGCCCGAGGAGCTTCCCCAAGGGGTTGCCGCGCTTCCGTCGGCGGCCCGTGCGCCGCCCCACGGGAGGTAAGGGAGCAGGGGCGCTTGCACGGCGGTGTTGTGGGGGGGGAGGTGTTTTTCCGTTCACTTTACTTCGTCCGTTCACTATACGTTATTATATCCTTAATTCGTTCCGAAGTTTACCCCCGTGAGGTAAACTCTCTGCGTGAACCCTGAACGCCTCGCGGTCTCGGACCGTATCTCGCGCCTCATTCCCTACCAGCCGGGTAAGCCTATCGACGAAGTCAAGCGTGAGCTGGGCATTGTCGGCGATGTCATCAAGCTGGCCTCTAACGAGAACCCTCTCGGCCCCTCGCCCGCCGGAATCGCTGCACTCCAGACCGTCTTACCGACCCTTGCGCTCTACCCCGATGGTGCCTGCCACACGCTACGGCTTGCAGTGGCAAAGAAGCACGGAGTCTCCCCCGACTCCCTGATCTTTGGCAACGGCAGCGACGAGGTCATTCACCTGCTCGGCCTGACCTTCCTAGAGCCCGGCGATGAGATTATTGTCGGCGACCCCACCTTTGTGCTCTACGAAGCTGCCGCCACCCTCGCTGGTGCCACCACGGTGAAAGTACCACTCACCCCCGGCGACCTGCGCCACGATGCCGCCGCGATGGCCGCCGCCTGCACCGAGAAAACACGCCTGGTCTTTGTCGCCAACCCCCACAACCCCACGGGCTCGGTGATCTCCAAGGCCGATGTGGAGACGCTCCTCGCGGCCCTCCCTCCCCGCGCGTTTCTCGTGCTGGACGAGGCCTACGCCGAGTATGTCGAAGACGATCCGTCGCTCCCCCGCGCCCTCGACTACCTCGCGGCCGGTGCACCCGTGATCTGCCTGCGGACATTCTCCAAGCTCTATGGCCTGGCGGGCTTCCGGGTTGGCTACGCAGTCGCGGCCCCGGATGTGATCGCGCTGCTCAACCAGGGACGCTCGCCCTTTAATGTGAACCTTGCCGGTCAGGTCGCTGCCACCGCCGCCCTCACCGACACGGAGTTTATCGCCCGGAGCAAGCAAAACAACGACGAGGGAATCGCGCAGCTCATCGCGGGCTTTCAGCGGCTTGGCCTGAGCTGGGTGCCCACCCGCGCCAACTTTATCGTGGTCGATACCGGCCGCCCCGCGAAAGCCATGTTCGACGCGCTCCTGAAGCAGGGAATTATCGTCCGTGCCTTCCCCAAGGACCTGCCCACCCACCTGCGCGTCACGATCGGCACCCCCGAGCAAAACGCCCGCTTCCTGGAGGCGCTGGAAGCGTGCCTGAGCTAGCCTACCCCCTCGCTTCCCTCACGCACCACCCGACACCAACCGTGGTCACGGTCGGCTCGGTGCAAATCGGCGAGGGCTGCCCCGTCGTGGTGATGGCCGGCCCGTGCAGTGTTGAGAGCCGTGAGCAGACCCTGACCACGGCACGGGCTGTCAAGGCGCTCGGAGCCACCGTCCTGCGGGGCGGAGCCTACAAGCCTAGCACCTCACCCTACGGCTTCCAAGGCTTAGGAATCGAGGCCCTGGAGATTCTCGCGGAGGCCAAGGCCGAGACGGGCCTCCCCATCATCACCGAGGTCATGGACCCGCGCCGCGTGGAGCTGGTCTGCGGCTACGCCGATATCCTCCAGATCGGGACGCGCAACATGCAGAACTACGACCTCCTCCGGGAGGTCGGCAAGACCCAGACCGCCGTGTGTCTCAAGCGCGGCATGTCGGCGAGCCTGGCGGAGTGGCTCCAGGCGGCGGAGTACATCCTGCTGGAGGGCAACCCCAATGTCATCCTCTGCGAGCGCGGCATCCGCACCTTCGAGACCTACACCCGCAATACCCTGGACCTCGCCGCAGTTGCCGCCCTTAAGTCCCTCACCCACCTCCCGGTGATCGTCGATCCGTCGCAGGGCACGGGCCGCTCGGCGCTGGTCTCAGCACTCTGTCGCGGCGCGGTCGCGGTTGGGGCCGACGGGCTCTTAATCGAGGTTCACCCCGCGCCCGAGCAGGCCCTCAAAGACGGTCCCCAGCAGGTCACCCCCGAGGGCTTCGCTACCCTCATGACCGAGCTAGCCCCCATCGCAAGCGCCGTGAACCGGGGGATCGCATGAAACGACGACTCCTGGGCCTGCTTGTGGCCCTCACGGTCTGTGCCCTCTCCACACTGATCGGACTGACCGTCCTTACCGCCGCCGCCACGGTCGGAATGGGTGGCAACTACGACATGCCCCCCCCACAGACAGAAAAATTTGTCGCCGCCGCCGCCAGCAAGCTCGGCGGTAAGCCCGGCCTCGACACGGGCACTTATAGCATCCCCGTGCTCCCTTGGTCCTCGGTCACCGTGAAAGCGACGGTCACGCCCAAGTCTACGGGGAGCCATGTGGAGCTCTACGGCCACGCGACCAAGGTAAAAGAGCTCAAGCAGCTCCTAGATCGCCAGCTACCGCCTTTTTCTGGACAATAAAGGGGCGCCCATTGCCCCGATTCTGAGCCCCATAGGTCGCCGTCAGTGCATGACAGTTCGGGCAGAGCAAGCGCAGATTCTCGGGCCGGTTGTTGCGCCAGTTGCCATCGATGTGGTCCAGATGAAGAGGAATGAGCCCCGTATTCAAGTTTCTCTCCGCCCAGCCACACTGGCAACACTTCTCGCCGTAGGTATCTTTGAGCCATCGCTTGACGTGGTATGAAACCTCTACCACTCCTCGGGCTCCATCTTTTTCCCCGGCCAGCCAGGCTTTCACGTATTCGTGATGTTGGTGCTCCTGCTGACAACGATTGCTACAATAGAGATATCCAGGTCGTGAAACACGATTTTCACAATCTCGGCACAGGCAAACAGGGCGAATTTTCAAACGCATACGAAACCTCCATACGCGCTACTCCAGAAAAATCGACAAAACGGAATGCTCTATAAAACAAAAATGACCGCATTTCTACGGTCATTTTCAAGGCGGGAGTTAGAGGATTTGAACCCCTGGCATCAGGTTTTGGAGACCTGCGCTCTACCAGCTGAGCTAAACTCCCATTATTTAATTAGTACACGATACGTTTCCGTACGGTGGTAGATTCTACCATGTCCGGCTCTGGGTTGCCAGAGCCGGACAGAGTAAAGTCTTAGGCGATGATCTTGGAGACGACGCCCGCACCAACCGTGCGGCCACCCTCACGGATCGCGAAGCGAAGACCCTCTTCCATCGCGATAGGAGCGATCAGCTCGCCCTTGATCGTGACGTTGTCACCGGGCATCACCATCTCAACACCCTCAGGAAGGTCCATGTTACCCGTCACGTCCGTCGTACGGAAGTAGAACTGAGGACGGTAACCCGTGAAGAACGGGGTGTGACGACCACCCTCCTCCTTCGCAAGGATATAGACCTCCGCCTCGAACTTCGTGTGCGGCTTGATGGAGCCCGGCTTGGCAAGAACCTGACCACGCTCGATCTTGTTGCGGTCCACACCACGAAGAAGAACACCCGCATTGTCACCCGCCTCGACATAGTCGAGCGTCTTGCGGAACATCTCCATAGAGGTCGCAACCGTGTTGGTCGTGTCCTTAAGGCCCACGATCTCAAGCGGCTCACCCGCCTTGAGCTGACCACGCTCCACACGACCCGTCGCAACCGTACCACGACCGGTGATCGTGAAGACGTCCTCGACAGGCATCAGGAACGGAAGGTCCTTGGGACGCTCAGGCGTGGGGATGTAGGCATCCACCGCGTCCATCAGGCGCAGGATCGAGGGCTCACCGTACTCACCCTGGTCACCGGCAAGCGCCTGGGTCGCAGAGCCAACCACGATCGGGGTGTCGTCGCCGGGGAAGCTGTACTTGGAGAGAAGATCACGAACCTCGAGCTCAACCAGCTCAAGAAGCTCAGGATCATCGACCATGTCGGCCTTGTTCAAAAACACCACGATGGAGGGCACACCGACCTGACGGGCGAGCAGGATGTGCTCACGGGTCTGGGGCATGGGGCCATCGGCAGCGGAGCAGACCAGAATCGCGCCGTCCATCTGGGCAGCACCGGTGATCATGTTCTTGATGTAGTCGGCGTGTCCGGGGCAGTCGACGTGGGCGTAGTGCCGGGTCGCGGTCTCGTACTCGACGTGCGCGGTGTTGATGGTAATTCCGCGCTCTTTCTCTTCGGGTGCAGCGTCGATGGCCTCGTAGGTCATCGCCTTCGCGCCACCCGCCTTGGCTAGAACCGTCGTAATCGCGGCTGTCAGGCTGGTCTTGCCATGATCCACGTGTCCGATCGTCCCCACGTTTACGTGAGGCTTCGATCGCTCAAACTTTGCCTTTCCCATAATTCTTCAGCTTCCTTTTAGTGTCGTTACACAGAAAGACGCAACGCCTCTATCCGAGTGCGTTGCGCCAGAATGGAGCCCTCGATGGGAATCGGACCCATGACCTCTTCTTTACCAAAGAAGTGCTCTACCACTGAGCTACGAGGGCGTTACGGCCATCACTGACCGAGGAGAAAGTTTATCACCTCTCCAGATTTTTGTCAATGGTTTCAGCCCTCTCTCACATTAGGGACGAATTCTTAACAGAATCGGGGTGCGCTTCCCCATCGCATTCCGATACGCCCCTGCCGCGTAGAGAGCGCCTGAGTCGTCGCGCGTGCTACAGCCGTAGAGGAAACAGTCCCCCGCCGACCAGCCTGGGGGTGGGTTCAGGGGAAATGGTTGCGACACCGACACGCGACGGGCGAGATCAAAGCGCACCCAGCTCCACTGGTCCCGCACCTGAGCAAACCCCACAACCTCCCCTTCCCCCGAGAGCGCATAGAGCCCAGAAGCATACGAGCGGTCCTCGTTGTGGAACCAGCCGAGGTCCTCCAGACGACTGGGCTGCGTCTCGGCGGCGGGCACGACAATCCGAAAGAGACGCCCGGTGTGGGTGGTAAAGACAACGGAGTGATCCAGGAGGGTCTGGTAGGCGATAATGCCGTGGCACTGCTGTGCCGCGCCGTACTGGTAGTTGGGAAGGGGGTGCTCCGCGACCTGCTTCAGCTGGCGATTAAACTCCACGAGCGTGTGAGCAGCATCGTTAGGGCGGACATACTTAAGCCGTGGGACATAGACATGCCCTCGATAGTCACAGATCAGGTGCCGCGAGATGTGCCCCTCGACAGACCCGACCAGCACCCGTGTTGCCGTCCGCGCCTTGGTGTCAAACCGGAAGAGGGTATGGTGCGGGAACCCAAGGCCATACAAGTCGGTGCCATTGCCCGCAAGAGCGATCACCCCCTCAGGGATCGTCATCAAGTGCTCCCAGCTCGTCGTCCCCGGCTTGATGCGCCAGAGGTGCGAGCCCCACGGGGGTGCCTCCTCACCCACATAGCCCTGCCGGGGATCGTCCATGGTGGCGAAGTAGAGAAAGCCATCTTTTCCCGCAATAAACTTCGTATGGACCTTTACCTGTTGCTCCCTAGGGCGGTAGAGCTTTACCCGCTTTAGCTCAGAGAGGACATCCCCCACCCGCGCAACCGTCTCGTCGTCGGGATTGTAGCGAAACAGCTGCGCCGACTGGTCCTCCGTGTAGTGCGATGCTCCCGAGACCCAGATCTGCCCCCCGAGGTCGCTCCCCAGCGCTCCCCACACGGCAAATGCGCCTGGGTAGTCCGGAAACGTGATCACCTTCACCTGCGGTGCTCTGGTCGTGGAGTTGTTTGTGGGGCGGGTGAAGCGAGTTCCAGCAAACGGTGCCCAGGGCACCGTCCGTAGCGCAGACGTAACATCCCCCTTAAACGTGGTGGGGACAACCTTCATCTCCGCAGGGTCTAGGCCCGCCTTACCGATAATACTGCCCTCGCGGGTTAGCTGGATATCGCCCAGAAAGCCATCACAGCCGCCTTTTTGCGCCGGAAAGCAGCCCAGCCAGAGGGTTCCCGTCTCTTCGCGGGGGACCACGGGCAGGCTGATCGCCGCCTCGGCCTTCTGCTTTCCATCCACAAAAATCCGAACGGTGTCTTGTGAGATCATTAAGCGAAGCTGGTGCCATGCTTGGTCGCAGAGGTCCTCACGTGAGACGAGCGAGACCGGGGGAACCCCATAGCGGGAGCTAGAGACAAAGGTCAGAAACCCCGTTCCTTGCTCTGTCACCAGGCGCCAGCTCTCCTTGGTCGCCAGCTCGGCCGCGATCAGGAAGTTGGTGGTCTGCTTGGATTGGAGCCGCACGAGCAAGCTCACGGAAAAGTCGGGGACGTGCCACAGGCCGCCTCCCTTGGTCTCGCGACCTCCCCTACGAGCATCGAGAACGCTGTCTAGGTACATCTGTCTGTTCTTTACTCCCTTACGCTCAGGTGCCTGGTGCGCTCCCCCAGTGCAGGTTCGGCTCGGGCCCCATGACAAACTCCAGGGTTCCCCCCACGACAATCTCCGCGTGCTTGAGCCAAGCCCGCTCCAGCGGCTTGCCGTTGAGGCGGGCGCTCTGGATATAGAAGTTCTTCTCGCTGTTGTTGTGGGCAACCACAGTAAAGGTCTTGCCCTTGTAGTAGGCGGGATCGAGGCGTAGGGTGACTCGGTCAAAGAGCGGGCTCCCGATAATGTAGGTGCCATCGACCGGCGAGACCGGGTGAAAGCCCAGCGCACTCAGCAAGTACCACGCCGACATCTGCCCGACATCCTCGTTGCCACAGAGCCCCTTCACTCCTGTTCCGTAGGCATTGTTGAGGATAAAGCGCACCCACTTCTGGGTCAGCCACGGCGCGCCGGCGTAGACAAAGAGATACGCCACCTGGTGCACCGGCTCGTTGGCGTGGTTGTAGTACGGGTTCCACTTGAAGTTGGCGGGTGTCTTCTCAAAGAACGCGGTGAGATAGTCTAGGAAGTACTGCTTGCCCATCAGCTGGATCAGGCCGGGGACATCGTGGGGGACAAACCAGCCCTGCTGATACGGATTGCTCTCGACACAGCCCTGGCCCTCCGTCGTCGCGCCGTGCCAGGTGGTCCAGGAGCCGTCGCGGTTGCGGGCGCGCATGTTGCCGACGCTGGGATCGTAGATCGTGCGGTAGTTCTGGGCACGCTGTTTGAGGAGCGTGGCATCGTCGTGCTTGCCCAGCGCGTCGGCGAAGCGCGCGGTGCAGTGGTCGAAGTAGGCGTTCTCCAGGGTCCAGGAGATGCTCCCGGGAACAAAGCCCTGGCGCTCGTACTCGGCCTGGCTGGGGCGCGATGTTGTATTTCCCATGACGCTCTGGCGGCAGAGCTGGTAGGCCTTGGCGGTATCGAAGCGGCGGATTCCCTTGAGGTAGGCATCGACGATCACCGAGACCGCCGGATCGCCGATCATGCAGCCCGACTCCGCCCCGAGAATCTCCCAGCGCGCCAGGCAGCCGCGCCCGCTGAGCTCAGCCTGCTGGATCAGGGAGTTGACTGTATCGTTGACCACATCGGGGCGGATGATGCTCAGAAGCGGGTACTGGCTCCGAAAGACATCCCAGCCGCTAAAGATCGTCCGGTAGGTAAACTGCCCCGTCTGGTGGGGCTTGCGGTCTGCCCCGATATAGCGGCCATCGCTGTCCGACGCCGCCCGTGGGTCGATCATGGTGTGGTAGAGCGCGGTGGAGAACGCCTCGCGCTGGGAGGGAGTCCCGCCCTCGATCTCCACGTTTTGCAGTGCCTTCTCCCAGAGCCGGCGCGCGCTCTGGTGGACGCCCGCGAAGTCCCAGCCGGGGATATCCCGCTTGAGGTTCTGGCGCGCCCCCTCAACACTCACAAACGAGATGCCCGCCTTGACTAGCACCACCTCGCCCTCGGTTGTGGGAAACTCCGTGTAGAAGCCCAGGTGCTTGCCCTCGCGCGCCCGGCAGCCCTCCAGCACGTCGGCGGCCGCGACTCGGGCGCGGTAGGCGGCACTCTCGATATCCTCGCGCTTGCGCCGCTGGCTGTCGGGGATCTCCGCGGACCAGACCCCGAACTTTTTCAGAGGCTTGCTAAACTGCGCCGAGAAGTGCACCGTGTAGTGCGCCTTGCCATCGCCATTGCCCCACCCGCCACCATCGGGGGTGCACTCCATCCAGCCCTCGATCGTGTGGTCGTCGACCACGGTCACGGACTGCCGCACCGACGTGCCACCGACACGCCTCGCAAGATCAATCTGCACACGAGACTGGTCTGATTTCGGAAACGTAAACTTCAGCAGCCCCGCACGCGGCGCGGCGGTCAGCTCCGCCCGGATATTGTAGTCGTCGAGGGTGACCGCGTAGTACCCCGCCTTGACCACCTCGGTCTCGTGGCGAAAGCGCGAGCGGTAGCCGTCCTCGGCCCCCTTGGTCCCCCGCTCGGTCTTGAGCTTGCCCGTGGTGGGCATGACCAGGAAGTTGCCCAGGTCGCCGTACCAGCCGATCCCGCTCATGTGCGTGAAGCTGAAGCCCTCGATAGTCTTGTGGTGCCAGGAGTAGCCGGGGCCGTTGTCACCGCCGGTGATCGTGTCCGGGCTGAGCTGCACGAGACCGAAGGGCGTGGTGGGACCGGGGAAGGTCTTGCCCTCGCCAAACTCCTGGCTCGTGCTCGCGCCGATCAGGGGGTTGATGCTGTCAACGAGTTTATTTTGCATAGCTGGGAGGTTTTTACCAGAAATTTTTGCGGGGAGGTTCTAATTTCTTGCATATACCGCTTTTTGTGGGAAACCGCCTAGACGAATCCAGGGAGCTGTGCTATTATTTTTCTATCCAAAACAACCGCCGCCGCTTGCCAAGTCCTTGCCAAACTCCCCAAGGTAGCGCAGCGGGAAAGAGTCGCACGAATCGATGAGCCGAACGTTCAGGTTCAGTCCCTATGGCTGGGGCGCCCTTGCCTCCACACTTGCCCTCCCCGCGATGGTCTTCTGGCCCTCCGCCACCGACGCCCGCTCCGCCCCCCTCGCTCCCACACGCGCGGAGCTTGAGAAGCAGTTCACCACGACGGTTCGTCCGTTTCTTGCGGCGTTTTGTACCGACTGCCACGGCAAGAACAAGCCCGCCGCCCAGCTCGACCTCGCGTCGTATGCCAATGTCTCGGCGGTGATCAAGGAGCTGCCCCACTGGACTCTCGTGATGGAGCGCCTGACCATCAAGGACATGCCCCCCGCCGAGTCTAGCAAGCGCCCCAGCGACAAGCAGCGCGATGCCGTGATTGCCTGGATTCGCGCCGTGCGCCAGTTCGAGATCGCGCGCACCGCGGGCGACCCGGGGCCGGTGCTGGCACGCCGCCTGAGCAACCGGGAGTACGATTACACTATCCGCGACCTGACCGGCGTCGACCTGCGCCCCACCAAAGAGTTCCCGGTCGATCCCGCCAACCAGGAGGGCTTCGATAACTCCGGCGAGTCGCTGACCTTCTCCCCCGCGCTGATGAAGAAGTACCTGGCGGCGGCCAAGGAGATCTCGGATCACCTCTCCCTGACCTCCACGGGCTTCGCCTTCGCAAGCCACCCCGTCCTGGCCGACACCGACCGGGAGAAGTTCTGCTCCCAGCGCATTGTCGCCTTCTACAAGCGCCAGCCCACCGAGCTCGCCGACTACTTCTTCGCCGCTTGGAAGCTCAAGCACGGAAAGTCCGCTTCGGTGGCAGCGGCCGCGGCGGAGGAAAAAGTCAGCGCGAAGTACCTGGAGACGATCTGGAAGCTCCTGAGTGGCAGTGAGCATGCAGTCGGCCCCGTGGCGACCCTGCGCAAGAGGTTTGATGCGCTTCCCGGCGATCCCGAGGCAGCGCGCAAGGCCTGCACCGAGCTTCGGAGCTGGGTGGTGACCCTGCGTCGCGACAAGATCGCCTGGCGCTTTGGCAACCTCAATGTGCCGCGAGAGTTCCGCACGGGGAGCTTCACCAATGTCCTCTGGAAGGACCGCCAGTACGCCACGCACCGCCTGAGCTTCAACCCCAAGCTCCTGCAGATCGGCGGTGTCCCCGCCATGCGCCCCGCACCGGTCAAGGGCGGCTCACTCGGCCAGGTGCAGGGGGCCCCCGTCATGGTCCCCGACCCCGTCGACCCCGATCTCTTCGCGCCTGCGAACGAGGATGAGCGCAAGGCCTACTTGGCGAGCTTTGAGACCTTTAGCCGCATCTTCCCGGATGTCTTCTATATCGAAGAGCGCGGCCTGATGGAGTCGGACAATATCTACCAGCACATCGGGCGCTTTCTCACCGGCGGCACGCACAACGCGGTGAGCTACTTCCGCGATGATGTCCCGCTCCGGGAGCTGGTTCTGGACGAGAAGGGGCAAAAAGAGCTCGATGCCCTCTGGAGCGACTTTGGGATTATCGCGGCCTACAACCGGGAGACCTACCTCCAGGGGCTCTTCTACGAGGGACTGGAGGCGCAGACCATCCTCGCGGAGCGCGACCCCGAGTTCAACTTCGCTCCCTACACGGACAAGGCGACGGCCAGCGCCGATAAGATGCAGCGCTACTGCGACCTGTACCTGGCCAAGGCCAAGCGCATGGGCGCGACACCCGAGACCCTCGCGGCCTACGAGGACTACTTCAAGTGGTCGTCGGCCAATATCCGCCAGGAGGAGCGCGACCGCCTCGCCGCGGAACCGGTCCATAAGAAGGCAGTCCTTGAGTTCGCGAGCAAGGCGTTCCGACGCCCGCTCACGGAGACGGAGAAAGCGGACTACCTCGCTCTCTACACCAAGCTTCGCCAGAAAGATGGCCTCTCGCACGAGAGTGCGATCCGAGACATCGTGGTCAATATCCTGATGTCGCCCTACTTCATCTTCCGGCTCGATCAGGAGCTCCCCACGCAGCCAGAGAAGCCGGCCAAGGGCAAGATCCTCTCTTCCACGCAGGGCGCCGCACCCACGCAGAAGACCCAGGCTCTCTCCGACTACGCCATCGCCAGCCGCCTGAGCTACTTTTTGTGGTCGTCGCTGCCCGATGACGAGCTCCTCGCCGCGGCGGCCAAGGGCGAGCTACGCAAGCCGGCGGTGCTGGTCGCTCAGGCACAGCGCATGCTCAAGAGCCCCAAGGCACGCGCCCTCGCCACGGAGTTTGGCGGCAACTGGCTGGACTTCCGGCGCTTCGAGGAGCACAACGCGGTCGACAAGACCCGCTTCCCCAGCTTCAACGACAGCCTGCGCCAGTCGATGTTTGAGGAGCCCTTGCACTTCATGCTCGACACCTTCCAGAACAATGGCTCGATCTTGGACTGGCTCTACGGCAAGCATACCTTTGTCAACGGCCCCCTCGCCAAGCACTACGGCATGGATAACCTCACGCTCCCTCCCGGAATGCGATTCGGTGCTGAGGACTGGGTTCGGGTCCCCGATGCGGATAAATACGGCCGCGGTGGGCTGCTCCCGATGGCGCTCTTCCTGACCCAGAACGCATCGGGGCTGCGCACCAGCCCGGTCAAGCGCGGCTACTGGGTCGTGCGGCGCGTGCTGGGCGAGCAGATCCCTCCCCCGCCTGCCAAGGTCCCGGAGCTGCCCAAAGACGAGAGCGAGCTGGGCGAGAAGACCCTGCGGCAGGCGCTGGAGATCCACCGCAAGAACCCCGCCTGTAGCGGCTGCCACGCCCGCTTCGACTCCTACGGCCTGGTCTTTGAGAACTTTGGCCCGATCGGAGAGCGGCGCACCAAAGACGGCGGCGGGAAGACTGTCGACAACCGTGCTCCCTTCCCTGGTGGCAAGGAGTTTGCAGGAGTGGATGGGCTGCAAGCGTTTATCCGCCAGAAGCGCCAGCAGGATTTTGTTGGCACCTTTAGCCGCAAGCTCCTCTCTTATGCACTAGGACGTACGCTGCTTCCCTCCGACGAGCCCCTGCTCGCGGAGCTGAGCAAGCGCCTGAGCACGAACAACTACCGTTTCAACACGCTGATCGAGGGCATTATCACCAGCCCCCAGTTCCGTAACCGCCGAGTGGCACCTGTCACTCCCAAAAAGGATGCATAGAACCATGTCAAACGAAGAAGCAACGACAAAGCGAGCGCTCTCCCGGCGTCTCTTCCTACACGGCACCGGCGTGGCGATGGCCCTGCCCTGGCTGGAGTCCGCCGCGGTCTGGGGGGCACCTCTGACCGGGAAACCGACTCCGAGCACGCCGCCCAAGCGCTTTGTGGTCCAGTTCATGGGGACAGGAATCAGCCCCAACAACTGGTGGGCCAAGGGCGAGGGCGCCCAGATGGAGCTCAGCTCCTGCCTCGCGCCGCTGGAGCCACTCAAGACCAAGCTCAATGTGATCAGCGGCCTCTACAACAAGCCCTCGACCGGCGTGGGAATTCACCCAGGCATGACCGGTGGCATTCTCTCCGGTGCGCCCCTGACACGCGGCGCGGTGCTCCACGGCGGGATTAGCATGGACCAGGTGCTCGCCCAGAAGCTCGGGCAGGACACGGTTCAGCCTAGCCTCGTGCTCTCCTGCGAGAAGCCGCTCACGGGCTACCACGAGTCCAACTTCTCCATGGCCTATAGCTCCTACATCTCCTGGCAGGACGCCGACTCGCCCGTCCCCAGTGAGGTCTATCCGTCGCTAGCCTTCGATAGCCTCTTTGACAACAATGGCAACCAGCGCCTGGAGAGCGTGCTCGATCGTGTGGGCTCCGAGGCAGCGAGCCTGCGCCGCAAGATCAGCCGCGAGGACCGTGGGAAGCTCGATGAGTACCTCAATAGTGTCCGCGAGGTGGAGAAGCGTGCCCAGAAGCTCCGCGCCGAGATGTTCAAGGCAGCGGAGAACGCCAAGAGCAAGGGCAAGCCGCTGGTGGCGATGAAGCGCCCCGACGATGGCCTCCCGGAGGACCTGCGCGAGCACATGCGCCTGATGTGCGATATTGTTGCCCTCGCGATCCAGACCGACAAGACCCGGATCGCGTCGATGCTGATGTGCCGCGACCTCTCGGGGCTGTTCTACCCGTTCCTGAATGTCAACGACGGCCACCATATCGCCTCGCACAGCGACAACTCCGAGGGCTACCAGCGCATTGTCCACCACTACGTGACGCAGCTGGCCTACCTGGCGGGCAAGCTCGACGCCATGCCCGAGGGCGATGGGACCACGGTTCTGGACAACACGGGGATTCTCTGGCTCTCCAACATGTTCTCCGGCTCCCAGCACGACAACTCGCACCTGCCCATCCTCACCGTGGGCGGCATGGGCGGGACCCTCAAGACCGGCCGCGTGCTCAACTACCGCGATAAGGGCGAGGAGAACCGCCGTGTCTGTAGCCTCTACCTCTCGCTAATGGACCGGATGGGCGTGCAGCTCGACCACTTCGGCGATGCCAGCACCCGCCTGGCGAACTTCTAGTCTAAGGGTAGGCCACCGGAGCGCTCCGGTGGCCTACTTCACCCTCTCCCCCAGCACCCGTGCGAGCCGCACCGACGGCTTCTCGACCAGCAGGTAGAACCCATAGGCGATCCCCAGCGCCGCGCCGAGAGCCACAGGAACCACTCCCAGCGGCAACGCCTGCCCCTGCGCCTTAAAGACCCGATCCCCCGCCCAGAGCAGCATCGGGTGAACCAAGTAGAGCGAGTAGCTCCAGGCTCCCAGGCTCTCCAGGCGCTGCGCCAGCGGCGTGCTCACAAACGAGCCCACCTCGGCCGCGATCCAGAAGTAGGCAGGGAACGCGAGCAGAAAGACCGTGCGCGGGAGCCCCACCGATGATTTCCAGGTCGCCAGAAGGCACAGGCTCGCCAGAATAACCATCGCCGCCCGCACCAGCCAGAGCGGGAGAGTACTGAGCTTGGGAAAGCGCGTGTTCTCCGCAAGCCGGCAGCCCAAAAGCCAGAGCGGGAGCCAGACTAGCCAGTTGAGAAACGGGCCAAACTCGTGCATGTAGCCGCGCGGCGCCCCCGAGTAGATCAGGAACGCAGAGAGCCCGCCAAAGACCGCCAGCAAGGGAGTCCAGGAGGTGCGCCGGCTCACCCAGAGAAAGAGCGGGTAGAGGGCGTAGTAGACAATCTCGCAGTACAGGCTCCACATCACGGAGCTCAGCGCCGCGTAGCAGCCGATCAGCAGGCTCAGCCCCAGCGCGACGAGCAGTGGCGTGCTGATGCGCACTAGGCGCCGGGTGTAGAACGCTCCCAGCGCGAGCGGCTTATCTTTCTTGCGGAACGGGAAGTGGATACAGAGCCCCGAGATAAGAAAGAACGCCACCACGGCCGCCTGACCGTTGAAGAGCCCCAGCAGGAGCGTGCGGAGCGCATGGGGCATCGCGACCTGGGCAAAGAACTCCGAGCGGGCAAGGTGGAAGCAGACCACGCAGAGCGCCAGGAAGAAGCGCAGGGTATCGATCCGGTAGAGCCGCTCGGCAACCTTACTCATGCTTGAATCTCTCCTGCAAGTCCGGCTACCAGAGCAAGCGCCCGTAGTCCAGGGTGTAGGTCAGGTCCCGCGAGCGCTCCCCGATCGGCTTGGCGGGAACCCCGGCGACAATCGTGTAGGGGGCGACATCTTTGGTGACCAGCGCCCCTGCGGCTACCACCGCCCCCTCGCCCAGCGTGACCCCGGGGAGGATCATGGCCCGTGTTCCCACAAATACCCGGTCGCCGATCACCACGGGCTTCTCGCGGCCCGCGAAGCTCGGGCTCTGGATATCGTGGTCGGCCGTGAGGATCGTCACCTCGGCGGAGAGGGAGACATTGCTCCCCATCGTGATTCCGCCGCGGCCATCCAAGCGGCACTTCTGGTTGATCACCGAGTGCGCCCCGATCTCGATCCCCCCCTTGGTGTCGAACCAGGCGTCCATTAGGATATAGGCCCCCTTGCCGATCTTGATTCCGAGGATAGTGCGGTAGAAGGCGAGGCGGAGGGCGTGCGACGGTGTCTTGGCGATCACGCGGTTGGCCCAGTAGAGCACGCCTTCGTAGGCGAGGCGGCGGACAAAGCTCATTTCTCGAAGTGCCTCAGGAAGATGCGCTGCAGGGCTGTGCGGCTATGGCGCTGCTCGACCAGATCAAAGCCGGCTTGCTGGAGTGTCTTGGTGTACTCCGCGTCTTTTAGGAGCCGCAACAGCGCGGCCTTGACCGCCTCTTTGTCCATGGCCGTCACCACCGAGGTCGCGTCCTTGAAGTACTCCACCTCCGCAGCGTAGGGCGGCGAGACGACGAGTGTTGGGGTTCCGGTGGCGAGGTAGTCGATTGTCTTGGTGTAGATACTGGTGCGGATCATCTTGGAGATCACGGGGTGGTCCGTGAAGGAGATCAGGATGGTCGCGAGGTGGGCTTGGGCCAGCTTCTGGGGGATCTCCTCCATCGCCACAAAGCCTCCCCACTTCACCGCCGGCCCAAGATAGCTGGTCGGCTCCTGCTGGGTGTAGATCGTCAGCTCCACCGGCTTGCCATCGAACTCCAGCCCCTGGTTGAGCCAGTCGCAGAACCACTGCATCGTGGACTCAAACATATTGTTGATCGACCCTGTGTAGACCAGCGCGATCTTATCATCGGGGGGCGCAAGCTCCTGGCGGATGGTCTTGCAGGCATCGGCCTCCAGGAAGTGGTGCATGAACTCGCCGTCCACCCCGAAGCGCTCCTTGTAGACCCGGATCATCGACGGGCTAATCAGCCAGAGGCGCTCGGCGTGCTTGAGGAAGTCCGTGTGGTGCCGGTCGATAATCCAGTTAGGCAGCAGGTACGGGTTGGCCTTATCCCAGTCGTCGGTGATGAAGACATAGAGTGGGATATTGAGCTCCTTGCTCAGGTAGTAGGCCGCCATACTGAACTCGCAGCCGTATGGAGCCGTGAGAATCGCCTCCACTCCCCGCTTGGCGATCACCTCTTTGCCCTTGGCGACAATGGTCTTGATACGGCCACAATCAATGCTGGACTGGATCGGGCTGAAGAAGCGCCGGGGCCGCAGGTCGAAGCGCTTGACACTCTCAAACGTGGTGTGGGGGCAGGGCAAGAAGCTCTGGGTCACCACGGGCTTCTGGTTCTCATGCCAGGTACGACAACAAAAAACATCCAGCTTCTCCATGTCGTAGTGACGGAGAAGCTGGCGAACAATCACGGGGGCTCCAGCAACCGTTCCGGGCGGGTAGTCGCTCATAAAGAGCAGCTGCTTATACACACCCGGCATGGTACCCAAATTCTAGCGCTTTTCCGTGAGCTGGCGTAGGATTTTTTCGGTCTGCCCACTCTTGCGGACACTGTTGAAGAGCTTCGCCATGGGATCGTCCTCATTGTCGGCGATATAGCCGATAAAGGCGATACACATCTCGTCGGTGGTGGCCTCCCCCCAAGCGACACTCTTGGGCGGGTTGTTGGGCTGGCGCGGGTTGGCTGCGGAGTTGTCGTAGCGTGCCTTGAGGGTCAGCTGGGTTCCCTTGGGCAGCGCGACAAAGTCCTTGTAGTTGTAGGAGTCCTGCCAGTTGAAGTCCCAGTCGTTGATCTGGATGAGGGGCTTCTTCGTGCCATCGGGGAGCTTGGCCTCTACCCCGATCTCGCGGCCCAGCAGGTGCATGTGCGGGATCACAAAGACCGCCTTGGCATCGAAGGGCAGGGGGAAGGTCATGGCGGTGTTGTAGCTGGCCTCACCGGCGGGAATGTTGAGCGGGGCGATCAGCGGGAGAATCCCCAGGTGCTTGGTGATGGGCTTCTTGGCGAAGTAGATTCCGACCTGGGTGATGTCCTCCTCAGGCTTGCCATTGGAGTGGTAGTGGACCTGCATCACCAGGTCGCTCCCCTTGGGCAAGGGCCGCGCGATCCCGTCGGGGAGGAAGTACGGGAGCTTGCCCGGCGCCCAGCCGTCGAGCTCGCCGTCGGGGAAGAAGCCCGGGCCGCCGAAGCTGGTGTAGCCCGGCCCGGCCTCGGCCTCGTCCATCTTGCGCGCCCGGCCCTGGGTGTCCAGGTAGCCGATCACGTGGTGGACCACCGCCTTGTTGCCCGCCCGGTACTCCACCGCGACCACCTCTTTGTCCTCGGTGACGCCCGTGGGGAGGACAAAGCAGCGGTAGACATCGGCCCCCGACGGTGCCACTTGGTAGCTCTGGGGCATCTTGAGGACCAGATCGGGCTCGCCGAGCGTCCAGCCCTTCACAAACTTAGGCGGCGCGGGTGCCTTGGCAAGATTACCTGCGGGCGCGCCGGACTTGGCCCAGAGGGAGATAAGCTGGATCTGGGCATCGCTGAGCTTGCGGACTCCCGTGAACTCGCCGTGGCCCTCGACCGGCTTCCAGGGCGGCATGAGCTTCTTCTCGGTCACCTGAGCGATATTGGCCGCAACCGCCTTCGCGCCGGCGTAGCTGTCGAGCTTCATCGGGCCGATCTCCCCCGCCCGGTGGCAGGAGACACAGTTGGCATTGAGGATCGGGGCGATATGCTCGGCGTAGGTCGGAGAAGCCCCCTGGCCCCCACTCGTGGGGGAAATTGGCTCGATGGTGCAGCCCACGGGCTCGGTCTTGGCGACCTTGACGGGCTTGCCTGCCAGCGCCGCGGTCAGGGCATCGGCCAGCTCGTGGTGGAGCGCCGCCGCGCCACGGGACTTGGCCTGCCCCACACTGTCATCGCTCACCCGCCCCGAGTAGAGCACCTTGCCATCGGCGTTGAGCACAAAGGCCTGGGGGGTCACGGTCGCCCCGAGCGCACTCTTGAGCTTCTGGTCGGGGTCACAGACAACTACAGCCTCGCTGAGGCCATACCTTGCCGCGTGGGTCTTTGCGGTCGCTTGGTCGCCGGGGTTGCTATAGACCAGCACGAGCCGCCCTCCCCGCGCCTTGGCGGTCTTGGCCAGTGTGGCGAGCTCCGGAGCGTGGCGGTTGGCGATCGGGCAAGACACCCCGACAAAGACAATCGCGGTCGCCTTCTTCGCGAGATACGAGCCCAGCCCCGCAGGTGGTGCGGGCTTTGTGGCACTTGCCAGCACCGCGCCCCCCAAAAGAAGCGCCGACATCCCCAGCGTCCAGACAAAACGGTTCCGTACCATAACACCTAGCCTCCGCCTCTAAAGACAGTGAAACGATCTGTTTAGATTCCAGTTTTTCCTTGAATTACCTTCGGTGGCCTGAAAGTCCACCTCTGGGCCGCGCTCCGCGCGAAGCGGGCCGAGCCCGCAGAGAAGCCGAGTCCACGCGGCCCCGGGCCGCTTCGCCGAAGGCGGCCACAGACGGGGACTTTCACCCCCAGCGAAAACGAATTTCTAAATTGTACCATTTTTCACAAAGATAACCGTGCTCTATCTGGGCAGGAGATTCCTCCCCCTAGCACGAACCAGACTCCATGACAAAGATCGTCTTTCTGGCAGGCACGAAGAGCCATGGCCCCGGTGACCACGAGTACGAAAAGGGCATGCGGCTCTTTGCCAAGGCACTGGCCCCCTTTGCCCACACCGAGGTGCATCTCTACGGCTGGCCGGACGACGAGACAACCCTCCGCGACGCGGACTGTATCGTGCTCTATGCCGATGGCTCCGATCACAATGAGCGCGACCATCCCCTCCTCATCGGCAACCGCATGGCCGTACTCGAGCAGCAGATGAAGCGCGGCTGCGGCCTGGTGACCCTGCACTACGCGACGTTCTGCCCACTCGTGCACAGCCAGAAATATCTCGCGTGGGTTGGCGGTCACTTCGACTACGAGAGTGGCCCTGGGGCCAACCACTGGGCCTCGGCGATCCAGCACTTCGAGTCCACGCCAAGCTTTATCGCGCACCCCATCACCGCGGGAGTGGTGCCCTTCACGGTCAAAGAGGAGTGGTACTATCGGATGCGCCTCAACCCCAAGACCGTCCAGCCGCTGGTGCAGGTCACCCCGCCAGGGGAGAAGCAACCGGAGACAGTTGCCTGGTGCGTGAGCCGCCCCGACGGCGGCCGTGGGTTCGCTTGCACGGGCGGGCACTTGCACCAGAACTGGGCGCTCCCCGGCTACCAAAGGCTGATCGCGCAAGGGATTCTGTGGGCAGCCAAGGCACAAGGGACGCCCGCCTTTGTCCCGCTCGACGATCCGCTGCGCGTGCAGATTCTCACCGGCAAGCACCACCCCGCCCACAACTGGCAGCAGACCACCCCCGCGCTCCAAGAGATCCTCGGCACCGACACGCGTGTCCAGACCACGGTCTGTGAGAACCCGGAGGCGCTGGAGCTGGCCCGCACCGATGTGCTGGTCCTCAACTACTGCAACTGGGAGAGCCCCAGCCTGAGCCCGGCCAAGCGCACCCAGCTTCTTGAGTTTGTCCGTCGCGGCGGCGGGCTGGTCCTCGTCCACTTTGCCAACGGTGCCTGGCGCGACTGGCCCGAGTACTTTGGCGGCCTCGCCCGTCGGGTCTGGGTGGATGGCAAGGCCAACCACGATGCCTACGGCCCCTTCACGGTGACTGTCGCGCAGCCCACGCACCGGCTCACTGCGGGCCTTCCCACGAGCTTCCCCACCACCGATGAGCTCTACTGCTCCCAGGTCGGTGAGCTTGCCGTCGAGCCGCTCCTGACCGCACGCTCTAAGGTGACCGGCAAGGACGAGCCACTGGCCTATGTCTATTCTGAGGGTAAGGGCCGGATCTTCCAGACCCTCCTTGGCCACGATGCCGGAGCGCTCCGAACGCCCGCCCACGCCGAGCTGATCCGCCGCGCGGTCGCGTGGGTGGGCGGGCGAGAGGTGCTTGCCACCCCCCTAGCACCCGCCGGGCGGGGGGACATTCCCCCGTCGGACGGGGGCCGAGGGGGGGCCTACGAAGCCAAGGGCGATGCGCGGTGGCAGGAGCCGCCGCTGACGATCTCGTGCCGGGCGCGGCTCTTCTCCAAGAGCGGCTTCAATATCTTGATCGCGAGCAGCCACAAAGACTCGCCGCGCCACTGGGAGCTCTACACGGAGGCAGGGACGGGAAAACTCGCGGTCTATCTGCCCGGCGCGGCCCCGACCAATGTGGTGGCCGACACCGATCTCTGCGACGGCAAGTGGCACGCGGTGCGCTTTGAGTACCTGCCGGGGAGCGCGACTCTCTTTGTGGACGAGAAGCGGGTCGTGGAGGTGCCGCTGGGGATGGCGCACGTGACGGCGGCGGTGGGGCCGCTCTGGATCGGGTGCTACCCCCCGCAAGGGCTGGGTTGTGATGGCCAGCTTGAGGACATTCAGATCGCCAGCCGGGGGAAGGTGCTGGCGCGGTTTACGCTGAAAGGAAATGAGGGCTTGAAGAGAGTGGACGGACGAACCAATACCAGCGATGCGGCTCCCTGGAAGCTGGAGCTGACGGGCAAGTGGCCCAAGGTAGAGAAAAAGACCAGCATGGACTGGCGCGAGTCGGGCAACGACGCCGGGCGAATGCGACACGCCAAGCTCACGCAGGTGAACAAGAAGACCGTGAAGGGCCTCAAGCCTGCCTGGGAGTTTCGGACGGGCGATGCGGCGGCAGGGACCACCATCGAGTGCACGCCTATTGTCGTGGAGGGCGTGATGTACCTGACGACCGTCAAGCTGCGGATTGTCGCGCTGGAGGCCGCGACTGGCAAGCCGATCTGGGTCTACGATCCCAAGTCCAGCGGGGTGCACCGGGGGCTGACCTACTGGAGCGATGGTAAGGTCGCACGAATCTTGGCGGCGCTTCCGACGGGCCAGCTCCTCTCACTCGATGCACGCACCGGAATGCCGGACCCCGCATTTGGCAAGAACGGGATCGTGCAGCTCCGCGACGGCTACACGCGCGATCTCTCCAAGCTCAACTACGGGTGCACATCGGCGCTGGCGCTCTTTGAGAACACCGTGATCGTCCCCATCATCAACTCCGAGGGACAGCCCGGTGCTCCCGGCGATATCCGCGCCTTCGATGTCCGCACCGGCAAGGAGGTCTGGCGCTTCCACACCGTCCCCGAGCCCGGCGAGTTTGGCAACGACACCTGGGCCAAGGACTCCTGGCGCGAGCGCTCGGGCACCAACGCCTGGTCGGGCTACACGGTCGATACCAAGAACGCAATTGTCTTTGCGTCCACGGGCTCCGCTGCGTCGGATTTCTACGGCGCGGACCGGCACGGGCAGAATCTCTTCGCCAACTGCCTGATCGCACTGGATGCCCGCACCGGCAAGCGCCTCTGGCACTTCCAGACCGTCCACCACGATCTCTGGGACCACGACAACCCCTGCCCCCCCACCCTCTGCACCGTCAAGGGCAAGGAGTGTGTCGCGCTGCCCACCAAGACGGGCTTTGTCTATGTCTTTGAGCGCAAGACGGGCAAGTCGCTCTTTCCGATTGTCGAGAAGCCGGTGCCACCCTCGGACATTCCCGGCGAGATAGCCTGGCCGACCCAGCCCATGCCGCTCGCGCCGCCCCCGCTCACGCCCCAGGTCATCACCGATGCCGACCTCACCGTTCCCACCAACGGGCGGCGCTACGGCACCTGGCGGCTGCCCCCGAGCCTGGAGGGGACGATCTGTACGCCGGGCTTCCACGGCGGGGCGAACTGGAGCGGCGCTTCCTTTGACCCCGCCACCGGCTATCTTTTTGTCAATACCAACAATGTCCCCAGTGTCGTCCAGCTCAAGGCCAACGGCAACGGCGGCTATGATTTTATGGGCTACAACTGGCTCCGCGACAAAGACGGCCGCCCCGGTGTGAAGCCGCCGTGGGGCAGCCTGACCGCCGTCGATCTCACTAAAGGGACTTTTGCCTGGCGCATCCCCCTGGGCCACTACCCCGACCTCGCTGATAAAACCACGGGCACGGAGAACTTTGGCGGCTCGATTGTCACGGAGGGCGGCTTGGTCTTTATCGCCTCCACCCGCGACGAGCACCTGCGCGCTTTCGACAAAGACACCGGCAAGCTCCTCTGGGAGCACAAGCTGCCTGCAGGGGGCTATGCCTGCCCCGCCACCTACTCGGTCAATGGGAAGCAGTTTATTGTGATCGCGGCAGGCGGCGGCGGCAAGCTGGGCACCAAGTCCGGCGATAGCTACGTCGCGTTTGCCCTCTAGGCGTCGTATGGTCCAGAAAGAGGCACGGAAGGAAGAGACGCCCACAGAGCTCTACCAGCGGCTGCGTCGCACCACCGCGCCTCTGCTGTTTTTCCTGGCGGGCATCGCCCTCCTCGGAGTCACGCTCGTTCTCAAGCACGACGAGCTCCCCACAGTACTATTCCGGATCGCGTCTCTGGCCATCTTTGGGGTCTACTACCTGTACTTCCGGGAGGCGCGGCTCACCCTACTCGGGCGGCTCCAGGCCTACGTCACCGACGCACCCGAGCGCCACGATGTGGACTGGATCCTGCGCCTGCACCACTCCTGCAAGCCCGTGCTCCCCGAGGACGGGCGCACGCAAGAGTGGTGTCAGTCCGCCCTTCGCCAGCTCCTGCCCCGCCTCACCAGCGATGAGCTACGACACCTCTCGCCGCAATCAAAGCACTCCCTGGTCCTCCTCACCCGCACAACACTCCGCCGGGACTGGTGGGAGGTCTTCTTTCTCCGCCCCTACACCGAGCCCAGCAACCGCCGCATCGACTTTGGGATTATTCTCCTGCTCTCGCTTGCCACGCTCCGGCAGCCCGGTGTCGAGAGAGAAGCCCGCGAGATCTTGGGGAAAGTCCAAGACGAGCGCCTGCGCGAGGCGGCGCAAGAGTACTTGAGCGCACTCGGTAGGCCGTAAAAAAACGGTGCCCGTTGCCGGGCACCGTGAGGGGGAATCTTGTAGTAACCGAGTCCTAGTAGGTGTTCCAGAGCACCCAGGGGGCGTGGTGCGATGGGTTGCTCCCCGAGTAGCCGGCGGGGTTTAGGAGAACCTCCCCATCCTCGACATACTGCCCGTTGACCACCGGGGCGAGCTGGAACGCCTGGCCCACACTGAGGTTCTTGGAGTGACCGTCGAGGAACGCAAAGTTGGCGCGTCCTTCGGTGGCGATCCTCAGGCCCGCGGGGTTGTCGGTGCGGAACTGGGTGGCGTTGTGGCGGAACTGCGGGATGAGCCCGGCTGCGGTCGTGCCCGCGGGGATTGTGCTGCGCGGGTCGGTAACCCACATTCCCCAGCCCGTGCCGTTGGGCGTGCCGTCCTGGTTGGGATAGCCCGTCTCCCCAATGCAGAGCGTCTCCGCCGGCTTTGCGATCTGGGAGAGCGAGAGGCCCGGTGCGGTGTAGGCGCTGGGGGGGCCTCCGCCGTTGTTCTCGTAGGCATGGGAGAGCCCGTAGCTCCAGCCGTAGCCGCCGTTGTTGTCGGCTCCCACCATCACGGTCGTGCCGGGGCAGCCACTGTTGGCCACGCCCGTATAGGCGAACTGGGTCGCGCGCCAGGGCTGGTTGATGTTGGGGCAGGTAAAGACCTTCTCGTTCTTGACATAGGGATAGATCTGCCACTGCCAGCGCCCGCGGCACATCTGGTTGTAGCCAATCACGGGCAGGGTCTCGTCGTAGTCCTGGGAGTACATGATTACCCCGAGGGAGAGCTGCTTGGTATTGGAGAGACACGCGGCAGAGCGTGCCTTGTCGCGTGCTTGCGCAAAGACAGGGAAGAGAATAGCAGCCAAGATGGCGATAATAGCAATGACAACAAGAAGCTCGATGAGGGTGAAGCCTCGCCGATTGTGGTGTCTTGTCGTAGACGATAGTGACAACATAGTACGTTTCCTCTTTCTTAGGGAGTGCGCCAGCCGTCGGCGCTGGGATGGTAGACAAAATCTACCCCGATCGTGATGCTCCGCGACGGAGCCGAGGGGGTGCTTGCCACGAGGCGCTCATGGAGAAGCTGTGCGGCTTGCTTGCCCAGCTCCTCGTGCCACTGGCGGATTCCCAGAAACGGCTCCTGGACATGGGCAACCCAGTCCGAGCGGTTGAGAAACCCTACCAGCGCGAGATCGGGGCCGACCCGCACCCCACGCTGCCGCAGGGTCAGCAGTGCAGACTGGAGCGCACGGTCGTTGGCGCAGAAGATCGCGGTGGGTGGCTCCGGCTCGGAGAGCCAGCTCTGGAGGATCGCGTTGCAGTCGTCGAGGGGGCACGCCGGGCGCTCCTGCCCACTCTTGCGTGCCCACTCCGCACGGCGTATCCACTCCGGGCGAATCTCTAGACCAGCCTCGCGCAAGCCGCGCTCGTAGCCTGTCTGGCGGTCACGGATCACGGCATTGGGCAAGGGGTAGGAGCAGAGAAACGCGATCCGCCGGTGCCCCAGCGCGACCAGCTCCGCGATAGCCTGCGCCGTAGCGCTCTCGTTGGCCGAGGTCACCCGATCCGACGCAATCCCGGTCAGGTACCGATCCACAAAGACAAGCTTGCAGCCCGCCGCAACCAGTGCCGCATAGGCATCCCGGTTCTCATTCTGGCCGGCCGGCAGAGCGATCAGCCCCCGAATCTTCCCTTGCAGCACCTGGGTGTGAATCCGGCGCAGGCACTCTGCCTCCTGGTCCAGCTCATCGCGGCTATCGTAGAGGGCAAAGCGGCCACTGCCATCGTCGCCAAACGCCTCCGCGATCCCGCTCACCAGTAGCGCCGTGTCCCGGTTTCGCGTGTAGCCACTCAGCACCGCCACCTGCTCAACCAGCGACGTAGAGGGGGGAGTCTGTTCTATGTGCCACTCCCGTACAAAGGTCCCCGCCCCCGTCCGGCGCTCCAGAAACCCTTCCTGGGTGAGCCGTGCCAGCGCCTTGGCGACCGTGATGCGGGTCGTGGAGAAGCGCACCGCCAGCTCGCGCTCGGTCGGAATTCGGCTCTGGGGCGCGAGTAGCCCCCTCTCCAGCTCCGTACGAAGCTCTTTGTAGATCTTTAGATATAGGGGCGCGGACTCGTTCAGGGGAATATCTCCATTGGTCTATTCCAATTACGGACTGAGTATACACCAATTTATCCAAGATGCAAGCTCACTCCGGGTAGTAACATCCCCGCTCCGCAGTCGTGGGGCGGCGAAAGGGCTCGCCGGGCTTGGGGTCCCAGTTTCGCCACGAGGCCGGGTCGGTGTTGGCGAGGTGCGAGCGGGCGCTCTCTCCATTGCCATTGCAGGCCGTGACATAGTATTCAACCGTGTGTGCGTCGCTCACCGGGACTTCCTGCCCCGGACGAGCGTTGCACGGCACGATGCTCGCTCGCCTATCCACATACGACCGGGCGGCTCCCCGGTAGAGCAGCCGAAACGCTGGGGTGTTTTTTGAGCGCGCATAGAGCCGGTACTCCGTCACACCGAGAATCTCACCCCAGGTGACAGTCGCGGCACCGCGGGCAAGCGCCACCCGCAGGCCGTCCGGTGGTGTGGGAGGCTGGCTGGTGACATAGAGCGGGTACTCCGGGCCAGGGGCACTGGCGTGCTGGGCATTGAGAGCACGGGCGCGCACATGGACTTTCTCGCCGTCGCCTAGCCCACGCACCTCCCCGACAGGCACGCTCTGCGGCGGCAGCGGCGTCCATGTCGCGCCACTATCTTTGCTGAGCTCCAGCCGGTACTGAGCCGCGGCGACAACGGGCTCGATAAACACCCGCCCGCCACCCGCGAAGTTCTCCGTTCGCAAGACACGTGGGGCGACGGGAACCGGCAAGGTCTCTGTCAGCTCCCAGTGGTGGCGTCCGGGCGGGAGACGCACGATAAGCGCCCCAGACTCGCGCTTGCAACGCGCCACTGCGCCGTCGGTATAGAACACCAGCTTCTCCGTGAGGTTTGGCAGTGTCAGGCGAATCGACGTGGCCTTCGGGGCGAAGAACTCCCCAGAGAGTGCCCGCCCCTCGACCACCGTGCCACTGATCCCCAGCTCCGTGTCGGTGGTGGTGAGGACGATCCCCGCCACGCCGATGCGCGTGCCGTGAAAGAGCGCGAACTCTGTCTTGTCCTGCGTTGTCCGAATCAGGCCTGCCGTGCCCTCAAAAACAAGAGTGCTCTCGGCAAAGCGCACGGGGGCGGGATTGCGGAAGACTAGGTCCTGAGTGCCGGGCAGGTACACGCGACAGCCAAAGGAGGTCGCCTCGGCCTGAATATCCTTGCGGTGGCTGACCACGGCCAGTGAGTCGCCGAGGCCATCGAACCACGCGCCGGTCACCGACGACGTACTCACGTCGGTGCGCTGGGTCTCTCGCGTGCCGTCTGCCCCCCGCAGGAGCAAGATCGTCGGGAGCGCATCGCCCTTGCGCACGAACCACGTCAGCCGGTGCGTCAGCGCCTGGTTTGCCACACTGTCGTAGAGGACAAAGTAGTCACTGCCCGCCAAGAGCACGCTCCGGCTGAGGTACTCAGGCGCGGCGTAGGCAGTCGGCCCTTCCCGTGGTACGAGCTCGGCAAACTGGCCCGTGCCCAGGTTATAGAACGGCCGCGAGAGGACATTCATCCCAATCGTGCGAAACTGGCCGTCTTTGTAGACACCAAAGTTCGTGCAGAAGTCCGTGTCCTGATCGTCGCGATCCCCCACATCCTCGGGGGCGGTGTAGCTGAAGGACTTGCCCCCCGCGTAGAAATACAGCGCACCACAGCCGCCCTCCCCAGAGCGCCCCCAGCGGTAGTTCGGGCCTTCGTCGAGCTGCTGGAGGTGCACCGAGAGCTCGTCGGGGGTGTCCACAGCCGCGCGCAGGACAATGCCGTAGCCGGTGAACTTTCGGCTGCGCAGGTGGGGATTGGTGCCCCGGTTGTCCGGCACAGCGTACAGCACGTCCCAGGCCTCTTTGCGCCCCGAGCCGTTCTCCGCATCGGGATCGGTGGGGCGGGCGGCCCAAAAGGCGTGCTCCGCGGCGAGCGGGGCGTAGCGCTCCAGGCACTTTCCCAGGTACCACAGTGAGCGGGGCGGAATCCGCTGCTCCGCGTGCGCTCCCTGCGGCGGGTGGACGCGCCGGGGGCCTTTGCCTGGAGCGACCACCCCCCACTCGCGTCCCTGATCGACCACCATCAGGTTTTTGTAGCCCGCCTCGGACTCCCCGTTGAAGGGAGCCGAGAGCGCGCTGACCAGCCAGTCGGCCAGCTCGGCGAGCTGGGGCGAGAGAAAGCGCTCACGGCCATCGTACTGGCGCAGCAGAAACTCGGTGCGGAGCGACGGGCGCAGAAAGGCCCAGACATACGTCCCCAGGTTCTCCGTCCAGCGCCCCCCCGCTGCGTCCCAGGCCGTAACCGCGGGCCGCGTGTTGAACCGCGTGTTCAGCTCGACACACTTCTCCCACAGGTCCGCCCAGGTCGCGGCCAGCGGGTGCTCGGGGAAGAGAAACGCCATCCCCGGCGGCACGGCCTTGACATCGGCGAGGAAGTTCGGGTGACCACTGAGCATCCCGACCAGCGGCATGAACTCATCGGCGGCATGGACATGGGCCAGCAAGAGAAAGATCGCAGTAAGCCGTCGGCGCTGGCGCACGCTCATCGAAGCGCGACACTGGTTGAATCCCTCGATCCAGCTGGTCACCTGGCGGGTCGGGACGGGGCTAAAATTGACAATGCTCCGGCCGGGGATCGGCCCGTGCCCCGCCATCTGCCGGGTCCCCGTGACCGGCAGGGTGCAGACAAACGGTGACGCCAGGACACGGCGCTCCAGCTCCGCGGGGTCTGCGGGCGTTGGACTCGCCAAGATCACCGGCGGACGGCGCGCGGTCTCGGGATACTCCAGCACCCAGTCCTTCACGCGATTCAGGTCAAGGCTGCCGTAGCGGTTCTGCAAAAAGAGCGTGTGCGACGTGAAAGTCAGCGGGACGGCATAGGTCAGCGCATCGGGGTGCGGGACTTTCTGAAAGCACTTCTCCAGCGCGTGCATCGCCTGCTTGTCCTTGGCATGATCGTAGAAGGCAAGGCAGGTCGAGCGGCTCCCCTTCACCAGTGGCCACTTCCAGAGTAGCTTCCCCACTTGGTAGTGGAAGCGCACTTGCAGGGTCGGGGCCTCGACTTCGTAGGCGTACTCGTGGTCTTGCCAGCCCTCCACACAGTCGATAAACACCCCCAAGGCATCGCCCGAGCGCTGGTTCCAGAAGTTGGCCCAGGTCCCCGTCTTGAAGTTCCCCGGTGCCCGCTCGTAGACTCCCAGGCTAAAGGGCAGGCGCCCCTCGGGCAGGCTGTGCGGCTCAAAGATCCAGGGCGCATCGACCTGCTCCCACGGGTAGTCATCGTAGTTGCGAACCTCGTCCGTGAGGGGAAACGGGTGGTTCGGTGCCTGCCGGTGCGTGATGCCTAGGCCCGCCCAGTCAAGGACAAGGCTTCCCGTCACCCCCGGCCGCAGCCCCTCCATGTCCTCCTGGAAGCGCACAAAATCCAGCCCGCCCTCACACTGCACCCGCGCGACATAGCGACTGCCGCCCTTGGTCTCGTAGGTCAGCGCGTAGGCAAGAAACAGCGGCCCGTCGGCGACGCGCTTGGCGGTGATACGTGTCACCTTGTCGTTGGCAAAACGCAGGGTCGAGGTACCAAACCACTTTCCCCCGCGCGATACCTGGAGAATCGGGCCAGGCGCGTCGCCCTGCACCTCCTGGCTCGCCGGGATGCGCACTCGCACCGCCCCCGAGTCCAGAACAATCGTCCGCCCCTCCCGCCGCTCGGTCACCTGCGCAGGATGCACCACGGGCGCACTTGTTGGCGTCAGTACAAACGCGCGCCGTCCGCCGCTGGGCAGGTCCGAGAAGAAGCTCAGGGTCGCCCGAGTCGCGCCCGCACGGTCTCTCACGATATCGGAGAGCTGCGCAGGAACCTGCTCTCCCGTCTCGGCACGCACCAGCGCCAAGTGGCGCAGCTCGGCGGGCGAGTCCAAGACAAGCGGGTAGTGCAGCAGTGTCCGCGGCCACCAGTAGAACGGATGCTCCAGCGGGTCGTGCAGCACAAAGGTCTTTCGATAACTCATCTTAGAACGGCTCCATTGGTCTATTCCAATTACGGGTTAAATATATACCGATTTTCATAAATCTGCCGGGGCCTGAAAGTCCCCATCTCAGCCGCCTTCGGCGAAGCGGGCCGAGCCCGCGAGGAATTCGGTGCGGCCTCGGGCCGCTTCGCGCGGAGCGCGGCCCAGGCGGGGACTTTCAGGCCCCGACTTTCAGGCCCCGGCCATACCACCGTCTCTTCCAGCCCAACGTGTTAAAATGCCCCCATGAAATCTTGGCTCACCTCGCTCGTGCTGTTGGCAACCTTGGGGCTCGCCGCCCACGCTCAGCCATTTCAAGACAAGACTGCGGCACTCGGGCTCGCACTGGGCAACGACCAGGCGTGCTGGGTGGACCTCGACAACGATGGCTTCACCGATCTCTGCGCCTCAGGGACGGTGTGGCACAACGAGCAGGGTCAGAGATTCACCAAGCGCGCCGAGGGGGTTGGGCTGGTGGTCGCGGCGGACTTCGACAACGATGGCTTTGCCGATCTCTTCTCCTGGAGCCAGCTCAAGCTCTGGCACAACAACGGCGGCAAGAGCTTCACCGAGACGCCCCTTCCCACGCTACCCGCGTGTGTCTCCCGCGGCGCGTGCTGGGGGGACTTCAATGGCGATGGCTTCGTGGATCTCTTTATCGGCGGCTACGAGGACTGGGACCGGGGGATCACCTACCCCAGCCTGCTCCTGCTCAACCAGAAGGGCAAGGGCTTCACGCTCGCCTGGCAGGACGCGACCTACCGTGCGCGTGGCGTCACGGCCTGCGACTACGACCGCAGCGGGTCGCTCGATATCTATGTCTCCAACTACCGCCTCCAGCCCAACCGGCTCTGGCGCAACGACGGCGCGGCACACTTCACCGATATCGCCCCCGATGTGCAGGCCCTCGCCACCACGCCAAGCTTCGAGGGCGGCCACTCGATCGGGGCGTGCTGGGGGGACTTCGACAACGACGGTCACTTCGATCTCTTTGCGGGCAACTTCGCCCATGTGGATAGTCGCGGCGACCAGCCCAAGAGCCGCTTTCTGCGCAATCTCGGTCCCACGGGCGGCTACCACTTCGACGACAAAGGCGAGTGCGGGGTCTTCTACCAGGAGTCCTATGCCAGCCCCGCGGCGGGTGACTTCAACAACGACGGCAACCTAGACTTGATCTTCACGACGGTCTACGGGGTCGCCTCGTTCAGCCGCCCCAACTTCCCCGTGCTCTACCAGAACCGCGGCAACTTTGTCTTCACCGATGCCACCGCAGCGGCGGGCGTGAGCAACCTACCCCCCACCTACCAAGCCGCCTGGGCAGACATCGACAACGACGGCGACTTGGACCTCGTCTGCGGCGGCAAGCTCTTTGTCTATCAAGGCTCCCCCAACACCCACTGGCTAGAAGTGCAGCTTGTCGGCGATGGCAAGCGCGTAAACGCCTCGGCGATTGGGGCACAGGTGCGGCTCACGCTCAAGGACAAGACCCTCACCCGACAAGTGGAAGCAGGAACCGGCGAGGGCAACCAGAACGACCTCACGCTTCATTTCGGCCTCGGCGCGGGGACGTCCCGTGTCACGCTTGAGATCCTCTGGCCCGATGGAAAAGTGCAGACCATCAAGCGCGCCAAGCCCGACCAGCGCCTGAGGGTTACCTACCGCAGGTAGCGAGGGAGCCCGGATACTCGTTGTCCGGGCCAATGGAAACGCGTATACTGCGGCCATGCGCAACGCAGACAAAAAGACTCAGGCAGTGGAGCGTGCCTTCGCGGCAGAGCTCCAGAAGCATGTCGAACGCGACGATCTCACGGCTCTGTTGACGTTCTTCGCCGCGTCCCTTGCTGCGGAGCGCTCGGAGCAGTTTCGACGTTTCTGGACAAAAGTACTCGCCCTCCTTGGCTTAGCCCTTCTCTTCGCCCTGTTTAGCGACTTCTCATTTAAAGACAGCCTTGAGCAAGCGATAGCCTTTGCGCTTATCCCCGCTCTCGGGCTCTACACGGTCACGCGCCCCAATAGCACGCCGCGTTACCCGCTCCTTCTGAAAGCCGCCACCAACATCCTTCTTGTCCCGCGTAGCTACACCCCAGAGCAAAAGAAGCGCATTGTCCAGATCGCGCAAGCAGTCTCGGGCCCGGAGACCGACGCCGCGGCGCTGCTCCGGGAGACATGTACGAAAGTACTCCAGCGCAGTGCCTGAGTCCCCTTCCGTTCTCTTCGACAAGACCGCTCCCACCGACCAGCGCTGGAAGGCGATGTATGAGCTGGCGGCCGCAAAAAAAGCGCTGCGAGCACAGGCGCACCGGACATTGCTTCAGATTGCCTTCGACCAGACAGAGACCATCGAGGTTCGTCATATTGCCCTTTGCAGCCTGGCAAACTCCCGAGGTCGTCAGCGCCTAACGTATCATCTCCTACCACTGATTCTTGACAAAGACGCCCCCTGGGAGCTGCGTGCCGAAGCGGCGCATGTGCTGGGAATGGCATCGGAGCACCGCCCGTTTGCAATCCGTGCCCTCATGAGCGCCTGGAAGACCGCTCCACCGAGAGTGCGGGTCTATATCGCCTATGCCTTGGCCTGTCATGGTGGTCAGAGAGCCATCCCCATCCTACGAGAGAGCATTCACGACTTCACCCCGGCCCATGACTTGCCCTGGACACTGGCGCAGGAGTGCCGGTGGGCGATTCTCTGTTGCCGTGGTGCAAGCTGGTGCGTCGAAGGGCCGGAAGACCCGGTGCTCCTCAGCCCGGAGTGGGAGCAGCGGACACAGTACTTGCGCGCCAAGGGCCGCCGCGTCTTTCCCCGAAACTGCCGATAGAATAGAGCCATGCGAGACAAAGACGAAGAGATCAAAGCGATTCAGGAGGCGTTCCGCACCGAGTTTCGGGAGCGCCAGGAAAAAGAAGACACCACCGGGCTCCTGCTCTTTCTGACACAGGCCCTCGAGGCCGACACCGCTGCCTACCAGAAGCGCTTCAAAGAGAGCGCCCTCGCCATGGCCGGTCTGGTCGTCCTGCTCGTGCAGTTCCGCGAGACACAGTACGAGCAAATCGCCTTTGTTCTGGTGCCCCTTGGCCTTGCCTACGCCGCGAGCCGGGTGAGCTCCGCCAAGCGCCCCGCCATTGTCGAGGCGATTGTCGAGACGCTCCAAGCGCCTGCCACCTACACCCCTGAGCAGCAAGGGCTGATTCGGCGAATCGCCGCGGCAGGCTTTCGGGGCGAGCGCAAGCTCAAGACCGTCTGCCAAGCTGCCGGGCATTGAAATACCCGGCAGGAGGGAAGGGAGCGCCCCGGGGGCGCAGAGGGTCTTTGAAATTTGCGTGTCCTCGGGACGCTCCCTCCCTTGCTGCCGGGTATTTCAATGCCCGGGATGCAGGTTATGCCAGAGGATGCGGTTGAGGGTCGCAAAGTCCGCGGCATCGGGCTGGCTCCAGTCGAGCGAGGCGGAGAGATCGTACCACTTCTTCTCGGAGGCGGAGAGCGCGGCGCGGGGCGTGTTCATCTCGCCCAGCTTGGTGCGGTTGGGGACGGCGGTAAAGGCCGAGAAGTTGGGCGTGTCGGTGAAGCAGGCAGCCATGGGCGGCGTGTTGGCATCGAACTTGTTCATTGGGTCTAGCCCCAGCATCTTCTCGATGGTGGAGAGCATGGTCACCGTGGTGTAGAAGTTCGAGTCCACAAAGCCGCGCTTGACATAGGGCGAGTAGCACGCAAAGACCGTCCGGTGTCCATCGACATGGTCCGGCCCCGCCTGGGCATCGTCCTCGATCACAAAGATCGCGGTGTTCTTCCACTGCGGCGACTTGCTCACGGCCTCCACAATCCGCCCCAGCGCGAGGTCGTTATCGGCGACCATGCTCTTGGGCTTGGGGTACTCGGCGGAGAGCCCTTCCGTGTGGTCGGAGGGCAGCGACATCACCATCAGGTTGGGCACGGTATCGGCCTTACTGAACTTTTGGTACTCCTCGATAAAGATATCCGCCTTGACCTGATCGCTCTGGAGAAGCGGCCAGTAGAGGTAGTTCGGGTGCGCCAGCTTCTTGACATTATGCACCTTAGGCACGGACTTATATGTGAACTTGTCTGTCCCGCGCGCCTGCCAGACCTCCAGCCAGTCCTTGGGCTTGGGCGAGATAATATTGCTGCTATCGTCGCAGAACTCCCCATAGATACGCACCGACTTCTTCTTCTTCAGCGCCGCGTCCCAGAGCGCCCCCGCCGACGAGATCCCCATGGGGTCATCGCCGTCATCGGGGTAGGTGCGGTAGCCGGTGTACATGTGCTCTAAGTAGTCGTTGGCCATCGCGGTGTCGGTCCACTGGTGGCCATCGGCGGAGTTGGTGCCGCTGACATAGCCATTGTCAAAGAGGGTGAAGCTCCGGGCGAGCGCGTGGTGGTTGGGGGTCACCTCCTCGCCCAGCCCACAGAGTGAAACCTCCCCATTCCCCTCCTTCATGTCGCCGAACACTTCGTCGTAGGTGCGGTTCTCTTTGATGATGTAGAGGACGTGCTTAATCTCGCCATTGAAGACCTTGAGCTTGGGCGTCGCGCGGGGCGCGTCCCAGCTATTGAGCTGCGCCACCCGCGCCGTCGCCGCCTTCAGGTCGGTGCTCCGGTCGATCACCGAGATGCTCCCCTGAAAGTCGTGGGCATTGCCCGCCTGCCCCAGCACCGTGCGCCGCACCGAGCCATTGCCCTTGGTATTGAGGGCAAAAATCTTCCCCGCCCCCACGGGAGCAAGCGCCATGGGGTAGTAGCCTGCGGGACGGTAGCCCAGCACTTTACCGGTCGCCGCATCCACCTCCGCAATCGCATTGTCCCCGCCACAGGCAACCAGGAGGATTTGTGCCATCTCTCCGCCTTCGTGGAACTCAGGCACCTCTCTTCCCCTGATGGCTCGTGCCTCGCCGGGAAGAGAGGCAGTCTCATGCCCTTCTTCCCGCGACGAAGGAGCAACAGGGGAAGAGGGGAAGCGCTCTAAGGCGCGGGGAGATGGCTCAGTGGAGATGGGACGTCTAACCATCGCCAGTGCCCCCGGCATCGCGCCGAGTAGCCGATTCTTTCCCCAGGTCAGCGGCCACGTGGCCGCGACACGCTTCTGCGCCAAGTCAATCACACTGATGCTGTCGCTGGCGGCGTTGGCGACAAAGGCGCGGTTGCCATCGAGAAGGAGCGCGGTCGGGTGCAGGCCAACGGGAACGTGAGTAGTGCTAGCGCCGTCGCGTGCGAGGATGCTCACGCTGCCCGTGGCGGTAAAGCCGCGCGGGTCGCTGACGAGCCAGGCTCCGTTGGACTCGGCACGCTCGCCGTTCTCCAGCTCGTCCTCGTCGGTGACGGGCCGCCCGCCCCAGTTGGTCGCAAGCACGGTCTTTTCATCGGTGGAGAGCGCGACGGCAAACGGGAGCTTCTGGGTGGGGAGGGTGCGGACGACCTTCCCACTCAAAACCTCGACCTCGGCGATGCTGTCGCGGTCCATCAAGGCCACAAAGAGCGTCTTACCGTCACGCGTCAGGCACAGTCCGGTCGGGCGCGGGTTGTCCTTGCCGGCAAACTCCAGCTTCCGCCCCGCCGTCAGCTTTCCGTTTTCAAAGAGGCACTCCTGCACGATCCCATTGCTCACACTGGCAAAAAGCCGCGTCCCATCAGGTGTCCAGACCAGCCCATGGGCACCCGCGCCCGCGCCAAGCGGCACGTCGGTGCCGGGAATCCCCCCGCTCTCGATCGCCAGAAAGACCTTGTTCTGCCCCAGCACCGCCAGGGTCTTGCCATCGGGATGGAGCGCGATATCCACCGGGCGCCCATCGAAAGCGATCGTCCCCGCCTGGATCACCTGCCCCGACGAGACCTGGAACGTGCCATCGGGTTGCTTGCCCATCTTGCGGGTCTGGGTGGCCTGGAGCGTGAAGCCAACGGTGGCAAGGCCAAGCACGGTGGCGAGGAGAGCTTTCTTCATGGAGCGATTTTACCTGCACCGAAAAAATAAATGTTAAGACTCTAAATTTTGGATCGCCCCCGTTGAAGGGGGGTGTCTTGCTGTCCTCGTGCCTCGGACACAAAGGGCTCCGCCCATAATTCAGTATGGCCGGAACGGCCTTTGTAGCGCGTAGCGCTCTCCAGTCCGGCCGTTCCAATCGGCCGGAGCTCCCGTCCCGCCGCTCCAACCGGCGGGGCTACGCCAGAATCTTCTTCACGACAGTGCCTTCCACATCCGTCAGGCGGAAGTCGCGGCCCTGGTAGCGGTAGGTCAGGCGGGTGTGGTCGATGCCGAGCAGGTGCAGGATGGTCGCGTTGAAGTCGTGGACGGGCACGGGGTCTTGGGTGATGTTGTAGCCGTAGTCGTCGGTGGCGCCGTGGACAATCCCCTTCTTGACGCCGCCGCCGGTCATCCAGAGGGAGAAAGCGCGGCCGTGGTGGTCGCGGCCGTAGTTGTCGCGCTTGAGCTCGCCTTGGCAGTAGACCGTGCGCCCAAACTCTCCCCCCCAGATCACGAGCGTATCGTCGAGCAGGCCGCGCTCCTTGAGGTCCATCACCAGCGCCGCCGACGGCTGATCGGTGTCTTTGCACTGGCTCCGAATCGCGCCAGGCAGGCCGCCGTGCTGGTCCCAGCCGCGGTGGTAGAGTTGGATAAAGCGCACGCCCCGCTCCGCCAGGCGCCGCGCGAGCAGGCAGTTGGCGGCAAAGGTCCCCGGCTTGCGGCTCTCCGGCCCGTAGCGCTCAAAGGTCGCGGGGGATTCTTTCGACAGGTCCATCAGGTCCGGCACCGATGCCTGCATCTTATAGGCCATCTCGTACTGCGCGATGCGGGTGACAATCTCCGGGTCGTGGACACGCGCGGACTGCATGGCATTGAGCTTCTCCAGCCCGTCCAGCATCCGCCGTCTATCGTCGCGCGAGAAGCCCGCGGGGTCGTTGAGGTGGAGCACCGGGTCCCCCACCGAGCGTAGCTTGACCCCTTGATGAATACTCGGAAGAAACCCACTGCCCCAGAGCCGGCCAAAGAGCGGCTGGTCATTGGCCCCGCTCGATGCCAGCGAGAGGAGCACCAGGAACGCGGGTAGCTCGCTATTCTCCGACCCGAGGCCGTAGCTTAGCCACGCGCCCATGCTCGGGCGGCCCGGTTGCTGGCTTCCGGTCTGAATAAACGTGATCGCCGGGTCGTGGTTGATCGCATCGGTGTGCATCGAGCGGATCAGGCAAAGCTCATCGGCGATCTTGGACGTGTGCGGCAGGAGCTCGGAGAGCTCCATCCCGCTCTTGCCGTACTTTTGGAACTTAAACATCGACGGTGCCACGGGCAGGCGCTTCTGCCCACTGGTCATCCCCGTGATGCGCTGCCCCTGGCGAATGGAGTCGGGCAGGTCTTCGTCGAAGCGCTTCTCCAGTCCGGGCTTGGGGTCGAACAGGTCCAGGTGGCTGGGCGCGCCGCTCTGGAAGAGATAGATCACCCGCTTGACCTTGGCCGGGTGGTGCAGCGCCTTGAGCGCTCCCTTGCTCTCAAGGCTCGCAAGCGCTGCGGTGCCCAGGCCGGTTCGGGCGGCGTTCGAGAAAAGCTGGCGGCGCGTCTCCATCAGCGCGGCCTCGCGTTCCAATTTGGGGTCCATAAGGCTATTCTAGCACCAACACCAGCCCCCTGACCCCCGCAAGCGGGGGAAATACAAGGAATTTCCTCTTGGATTCCCCCACGTGTGGGGGCCAGGGGGCCGGTGGGGGCCTTCTCAGCAAATCCGCCGTTCGGGCTGGAGGAGCTTGGGGTTCCAGCCGGAGTAGATCAGCGGGAGCTTGCGCCAGTAGTATTTCAGGTCGTCGGTGTGCCAGGTTTCGTAGACCTGCTCCCAGGTCAGGCCGCAGTGTGGGAGGAGCGACTTTTCTTCCACGGGCTCGGAGAGGGGCTGGTAGCGCACATCGAACGAGAGGCGGATGCGGTCGGCGAACTGGCTGGGGAGGGCTTTGTGGACCGTGAAGGCAGGAAACGTCAGCACATCCCCGAGGGCAAAGTCGCCCTCGATCCAGTCGTCTTCGTTTTCTTCCCAGGGGCAGGTCTGCACGGCGATTGCTCCCGCGCCCTTGGCGGGTTTCAGCGGCAGGTAGCCCAGCTTGTGCGAGCCACGCAGGACTTTCAGTGAGCCCATGCTGCGCGGGCAGTCTCCGATGGGGAACCAGCAGGTCCAGGTGTTTTGCGTCCCCTGGATCAGCGGGAAGTCCTGGTGCGGCGGCGTCGGGAAGACCGCGGGGTGCGGGGAGATCATGCGGATGATGTGCCGCGCGTGCACGAGCACCTCATCGGCGAAGAGCGTATTGTAGAGCGCCAAGAGCCTCGGGTGGTGCGGCAGGGCATGGACACTCTCGAGCTTCTGCACCGCATCGTAGGCCGCAGCCGAGACCCCAATATCGGTGCGCATACGCGACTCCGGCACGGCGGCGAGCGCCGCGACATCCAGCGTCCCCGTGGCTTCGTCGGTGAGCCAGCCGTGCTGGCGGACGACATTAAGCAGGTCCGCGCGGACGGGCAGGATCGCCTCCGCGGGGAGCAGGCCTCGGAAGAAGAGGTAGCCGTCGGTGGCGGCGCGCTCCCGCAGTGCGTCGCCATCGTCGAGGATCGGCGTGGAGTCTGTGAAAAGCATGGGCTGCTAGGGGGCGGCTTTTTTCCAGACCAGCGGGTTGAGCGTGTCGTTGTTGAGGACATCGCCGATCTTCAGGCTCTGAAAATAATCGTCGGGGAGGATGTTCTGCTGGCCGTTGAAGGTCGCGCCATCGGGCATGTAGCCGCAGGTCATCGCGCGGCGGGGCTTGTTGGTCATGTTCGCCCCCGCCCCGTGCGCGGTCAGCCCATTGTGAAAGACCGCCGAGCCCGCCGGACACGGACAGGCCACCGGCTCGATCTCGCGCCACTGGGGATAGAGCTTGAACAGATCCGACATGTTCTGCCCGATCCCCGCGTTCTCCCAAGTAGCAGTCTTGTGCGAGCCGGGGATGTACCACATGCAGCCATTGCCCAGCGTGGCATCGTCGAGCGCCACCCAGAGCGAGAGCGTGTCGCGGGTAGAAAAACTCCAGTACGGGTTGTCGAGGTGCCAGCCGGTGGGGTTGCCAAAGGGCGGCTTGAAGAGCGCTTGGTCGTGCCAGATACGGATGCCATCGACTCCCGCCAAGGTCGCGGCCAGCTCCCCGAGGCGCGGGTCCAGCATCAGCTCCTTCATGCCATCGTGGGTCTCCAGCAGCTTGATGCACTGGGTGAACACCTGGGCGTAGTAGCTGTCGGGGTTGTGCTGGTTGGAGAGAATTCGGTTGGTCTCCGTGCTGCTCACCCCCGCCGCGGTCAGCGCGAGGCGCTGGTCCACCGCCTCCTGGGTCGTCTTCTGCCAGTGGGCCAGCTCCCCCGAGTCGAGAAAGTTCTCGATCACCAGGAAGCCGTTTTCCCGATAGGAAGCGAGCTGCGCCTCCGAGAGTTGGTTCTTCATCGTGCCTCCATCATACCAAGACTTCCCACGCGACAACAGGCATTGGACCGGGTAGCGGCACTCTGGATCTCGACACCTGCACTTTAGTTTATTTTTTCTTTCACGATTTTCTTACGCTGGCCTTACGGCAGCACTCTATCCTGTCTCTATTCCCTTACTGGAGAGTTCCTAGCCATGAACCGAGAGACCTTGATTCGCTACATCCGTGGACGCAAAGCCTTCTACAGCGACCCTACCCAGCTCCTCCACGCCGTGACTCCTGCCTTGGCACGATTTGCCCAGCACCATGACCTAGACACAGCGATTCTCCCCACTATCTCCAAGGGGCTCTATGTGCGACAGCGACTCACGGCCCCCGACGAAGACTTTCAGCTGATTGCTGCGTTCTGGGGCCCGCAGAGCGCCGCCCCTATCCATGACCACGATGAAGTGACGGGAGCAGTCACGGCACTCCAAGGCACGGTGAGCGAGACCAAGTTTGCTCTGAAAGGTAGCGAAAAAAATATCGTCTTTCTGGAGGCCAGCGAGACGGAGACACTGGGTATCGGCCAGGTGAGCCCGATCTATCCGGGCGAAGCCCTCCAGCGCCATGACATGCGCAATAACTCAGAGACCTGGGCCGTCACACTTCATCTCTACCTAACCCCATTAGTACAGTTTCGTATCTATGTCCCCAACGAGGAAGGCGGCTACAGCTCCCTGCCACGCACTCTTTGGTTTGACTAGAAGTGCCTCCCCACGTAGTGTCTCAAGGGAAAACCGGGTAAATTAGTCAGCATGGCACGAAATGTTTTAGGCGATCCCTTGGTTCCCTGCTCCCATGCGCCGCTCACCGGGTTTTATCGCGATGGTTGCTGCAACACGGGACGTGAGGACCGCGGCCTGCACCTGGTCTGTGCGGTGATGACAGCGGAGTTTCTCGCCTTCTCCAAGGGCGCAGGCAACGACCTGAGCACGCCACGTGAGGAGTGGGGCTTTCCCGGCCTCAAGCCCGGCGACCGCTGGTGCTTGTGCATGGAGCGCTGGGTCGAGGCCTACCAGGCAGGCTTTGCGCCCAAGGTCGTGCTGGAGGCGACCAATGAGCTGGCCCTGGAGTGGGCCGATCTGGCAACCCTAAAAGAGCACGCGGCATGAACGAAGACGATGCCCTGGCGCAGCTGCGGGAGAGCTCGGAGAAGCCGGCACTCCAGAGCAAAAAATGGACCATGGCTATTATCGGGCTGGCCTGCGTGATGCTCACCTACGGCACGGGCGTGACGGTCTGTGTGATAAAGCCGGAGATCGCGCCGCATATCGTCTCCCTCTCGACCATGGTCGTCACGTTTCTCGGGAGCCTTGTTGGGGCCTACACGATCGGACAGAGCTTTGTGGACTGGCGCACCCAGGCATCGGTGGCGACCGTGGCCCAGACCAGCCAGGAGAGCATCCGCCAGGAGCTGATCCAGCGAACCATCGACACGAGCTCGCGCGCCAAGGAGCACGACTACAGCCTCGCGGAGCCTGAGGAGCTTGGAGCCCACGACGATGGCCCTTAGTAGCGCGTCGCTCAAGCTGATCTTGCAGTTCGAGGTGGGCGGCGGACAGGCCTACTACGAAAAGAAGCTCAAGTCCCCCACCTGGCCCGGGGAGGCCTCCGGTGTCACGATCGGGGTGGGCTACGACCTGGGCTACTACGAGAAAGAGACGATCCAGGCAGACTGGGAAGCCTACCTCACCCCCAAGGACCTCAAGCGCCTCCTGGCCTGCGCGGGCAAGAAGGGCAAGGACGCCGAGAAGGCCATCGCGGGCGTCAAAGATATCGTCGTGGACTGGGACGATGCTCTGGCGGTCTTTAAGAACACGACAATCGCGACCTTCTGGCGCAAGACCAAGGCCACCTTTCCCGGCGTGGAGAACCTCCCTCCCAATGTCCGTGGTGCCCTGCTCTCCCTGGTCTTTAACCGGGGGACGTCGCTGGTGGGCGAGCGGCGTAAAGAGATGCGCGCCATCAAGGACCTGGTCGCCACGAAAGACTACGCCGCCATCGCCGAGCAGCTGGAGGCCATGAAGCGTATCTGGGTGGGGACAACGATTGCAGAGGGCATGAACCGGCGGCGCGATGCGGAAGCGGCTCTTGTCCGAACCGCCCTCAAGGCATAAAAAACCACTGTCCACGGTTTTAAACCCGCATTGTCCACCTTTCTGTCCACTATTCCCTGAGAGAATAGGCACTGAAAGGAACCTATTAGACAATGTCTCTCTTTACCCACCCACGAGCTCTCTGGGGAAGCCTTGTTGCCCTTAGCCTGCTCGCCTGTCCCGCCGCACGCGCCGATATCAATGTCGTTGTCGATATCGACCAGATAAAGTGTATCGACGAAAACGACTCGCTCACTAAGGACGAGCCCTATTTGATCGCGGTCCCGTTCTTTATCGACGGGAGCACGGTTAAAGTCGGAGCGCTGAGTGGCAATGCCGGTTTCGCCGCCTTGCCATCGTCCACGGTGACGGTCCTCAAGGCCAACAAAACGCAGAAAAATATTAAGAACGAAGACGACTGGTGCAAGGAGGGAAGTACCTGGTACTCCATCCCCGCCTCGACAGGCCAGTTCAAGCACACGATGAAGCCCATCTCCCCGGATGTCATTGGCCCCTTCTCCAAGAAAGTCGCCCTGGCAGGGGTGATTGTCGCCGTCGTGGAGGAAGATGGAAGCACGGTGCAGGCCGCCAACGCCAGCCGTGATGCCATTGTGAGCACCCTCAAAGACCAGCTCACCCTCGCCATGTTTCAGCAGAAGTTCGATATCGACGCGATCCGTCAGAAGGTCACGACCCAGGTTAAGAACGCAGCGATCTCTGCGACGGTACAAAACCTGACCCTCGCGGGTATCGTGGACCCCGACGATCTCATGGGGGCGGATGCGGACACGTGGACCTACGAGCAGCTGGAGCAGGCGGGCGCCGGTGGCATCCCGATCAACATGCACTTTAAAAACAAAGACGATGGAGAGTACGCGATTCGTGGCAAGGTACGCATCGTCCAGGAAGTGCTCCCCAGTCAGGTGACGGTCAAGGTCACCAAGGTCTCCGCAGTCGGGGACTTTGGCGAGTCGCCGGATTTCTACGCCAAGCTCAGTATCGCCGGAAATGAGAAGCGCACCGGGACTGTCGAGGACAAGTCCATGATCGAGCCCAACTGGACACACACGGTCACGGTGGGCCAAGACGAAGAGGTGCCGATTGTGATCACACTCATGGAGTCCGACACCCTGAAGGACGATGTGGTGGATATCAACCCCAATAAGAGCAGCGGGCCGGTCTCGGTGCCTCTGAGCAACCTGCCCCTGGTCTACAACCGGGTCAGTGGGGAGATCTTCCACCGCGATCCCATCAGCGGAGAGCGAAAGAAGATCGGGACAAAGGGCCAGACCATCACGATGAAGGGCAAGGGCTCGGGCGAGACCGCAGAGATCCGCTTTACCATCCAATAAGCCCCATTACGGTGCGCGCCGACAGCGCCCTGTGCTACTCGTAGCGCAGGGCGTTGATTGGGTCGAGCTTGGAGGCGCGCACCGCGGGGTAGATACCAAAGAACATCCCGACACTCACGGCAAAGCCAAAGCCCAGCCCCGCCGCCCAGAGCGGGACAAAGGTCGGGAGCCGGTCTTTCATCGCAAAGCCAATCGCCGCGGAGACACCGTAGCCAAAGGCCACTCCTAGAAGCCCCCCCAGCCCCGAGACCGTCATGCTCTCGGTGACAAACTGGAGCAGGATATCGTTGCGCTTGGCCCCGACTGCCTTGCGAATCCCAATCTCCTTGGTGCGCTCGGTGACCGAGACCAGCATGATGTTCATGATCCCGATCCCCCCGACCAGCAGCGAGAGAAAGCCCACCCCGCCCAGCACCACTTGAAAGACCAGCAGCACCTGATCGAGGCGCTTGAGGAGCCCCTCTTGCGTATCGATAATGAAGTCTTGCGCTTGGTCCGGGTGGCGTGCCTTGAGGATGGCAAAGATCTGGTCCGCCGCCGCCTCCGCCGTGCCGTCCCCCTTGGAGCGCGCGGAGAGCGCCGCCACGACCCGGCTCCCGCTGAAGCGCTTCTGCATGGTCGAGAAGGGAATCAGGATCTGCTCATCGGGCGACGTATCCCCAAAGTTGTTGTTGCCCTTGTACTCCAGCACCCCCACCACGGTAAGGGGAAGCCGCGCCTGGCCAATCGAGACCGTGATCACCTGCCCAAGCGGGTCTTCGTCGGTCTCAAACAGCTGCTTCTTGATCTTATCCCCGATCACACAGACCTTCGCCCAGGTTTGTTGATCGTCGATTCCTAAAAAACGCCCATGGGCAACCTTGAGCTCATTGGCCTGCTGCTCCGCGACCGCATCGAGCGCGCCCTTCAGGTTGAGGCCACTCCCCAAGAAGAAGCGCCCCTGCTCCACCTTCACCGGGTTCACCGAGAGATAGTCGCCCGTCGCGCCAACCGCCTTGGCATTGAAGTCTTTCTTGCCACGGACGACCTTGGCGGGGCCTTCTAGGCGGGGCACAATGGTCTCGATCAGGGTTGCCCGGCGCTCGATCGCCTCGACATCGTCCATGGTCAAGCCCTCGAACTTGCCTAGGTTGCGCTTCTCCCGCTTGGGGGCATAGAAGGCAAAGACCACGTTGGTGCCATTTTCATTGAAGTCCTTGACGACTTTTTGGCGAGCGCCCTGGATGATGGAGATCATGATGATCACCGCCCCCACGCCAATGATGACCCCGAGCATGGTCAAGAGCGAGCGCAGCTTGTTGGCGATCAGCGCGGTGATCGCAACGCGTATGGATTCTAGAAAGTGCACACCAGCAAAGACAGGAAAAGCAGGGCAGAGGTTACAGCGCCCCGCCTCCCCTATTTCTTCGCGTTTTGGGCGTCTTTCATCTCGGTGTAGAACTCATTGAGCAGGGTTCGCGAGCGCACCCCCGTGGCCGTGTCCCCGGTCTCCAGAAACTCCTTGAGGCTCCCCAACGACTGCGAGAGGAGGCTGGCGGCCAGCACACGGCGGTTGTGGGAGATACGGAGTACCTCGGGGGCATTCTCCGGCGGTAGGGCTGTCGTCAGTAGCTCCGCAAGCTGCTTGGCACGGTCGGACTGGGAGGTCGCGGCTTTGTAGAAGATCTCGCGGCTGAGCTTGTTCTCTTCCCAAGCCGTCCGGTTCTGGAGCATGCGCGCGGCGATCGACTGGGCGGACTCGATAAAGATCTGGGTCGCCATGGCGTGCCGGACGGCCGGGGGGCTCGCCTGTGCCTCTTTTATCGCCTCATCAAGGGCTCCCCGTGAGAGCAAGAGGCTCGCCAGACCTTGGCCGGCATCGACATTGTTTTTATCGCTCTCTCGGATCAGGCGGAACTGGATCTCTGCCGCCTCCCCTTGGTTGCGTGCCAGCAAGAGCTCGGCGAGCCCAAGGCGTGCCTCACTGTTGCGGGGGTTGTCTGCGAGGAGCTGGTTGAAGAGCTGTGTCGCACCGTCTTGGTCACCGTCCTCGACGAGCGCTCGTGCGAGAAGGCGAATCAGCTCGGCGCGCTGGCCTGGGGTTGCATCGGTGGTGAGCTTGAGCGCCCGACGAATCTCATTGGCGGCATCGGCGGGGCGGTGGGCTTTCTGATAGGCCTCTGCCAGTAGGATGCGAGAAGCGGCGGCGCGTGGCTGGTAGTTAACCGCCTGACGTAGCAGGGCAATGGCCCCCGGCGCTTGGTCACGACGGAGCTGCTCTTGTGCCTCGGTGATCAGGCGGGCCGCTTCCTGGTCGAAGTCGAGGGGGACGACCTCCACGGGAGCGGGCCGCGGCGTGCTGGGCGGGACCAGCGAGGGATCGAGGGCGGTCCGTGTAAACTCCTTGAGCGGCCCCCCGAGAAACCGGTAGACCAGGGTTCGAGCGGCACTCTCCATACCCGGCGGAATCGCGCCCGGAAGGCGTCGCCCCCCCTGCACTGCCGCCATTCCGATCCGATCCTGCCAGCGCTGCCCGACCTTCCCTCCCGGACGGAGCTCGATGGCCTCCATCTCCAAGACAGGAGGCTGCTGGGAGGAAGCGATGGCATTGAGCTGGTTGACCTGCTCGATGGGCTTCTGCCCCAAGGCATCGGCGATCTGCTTCTGGCGTCCCTTCAGTTCCTCGGGCTTGGGGGCCGCCTTTTGGCTGAGAGGCTGCTCAATCGAGAGCCGGGAGTAGACTGTGACAACATAGTGAACCCCGAGCTGGGCCCCAATCTTGATCCGCGCGGCTTCATCGGGCTCGGTGCCGGGGGCGAGCTTGACTTTTGAATCGACAATCGCTTTCTGGAAGTAGCTATCACTGCCATCGTAGAGCAGCGTCGTCACGACATTTTCTTCGTCGAGGCGCTCCCGGACCGCGCGAGCGGCCATGCTAATCCGGTCGCCATCGGTGAGCCCGTCGGGGCCGGCTTTCTCCTCGGTGACCGCCGCCACACGCCCCATGGCCGTCGGAAAGATCAGCACCTTAGGCCGTGCCTGAAACGCCTGCACGGGCAGGGCGCTCAGTCCCAGACAAGAGAGTAAAAAGATTCGTCGGTTCATCAGATCCTTAACAACAAAAGTCAGCTACCGAGGACATCCAGTGCTGCGCGGCAAGCAGCGATCCCTCGGCTTGCGAGATCGATACTGCGTCCGGCGCGCACCTGTGCCTCAAACGCCGTGATTGCCTGCTGGTAGGCAGAGCGCGCCGGGGCTTTCTCCCCAAGGCGCTGGTGGCAGAGGGCAATTCCCTGCTGGACATCGCCCGCTGGGGCTCCTGCAGAGAGCGCCTCCCGGTAGGTGGTGATCGCCTCGCGGTACCGACCTGCTACCTGCAAGGTCTGTGCCCGAAGCAAGGGATCGCCGCTACGTGACGAGGTCTGGTTCTCTCCACTCCCGCCCGTATTGCCGGTACCGCCGCCGCCCTGGTGCTCTCGGACGCGGATATAGCTCCCCCCCGAGCCACCGCTCTCCGCAGGAGGCTCCGCTCCCGTGGGACGGCCCGCGGGGATTCCTTGGCCCTGGGGCGAGGTCGGTGGCCCGGCGGGGATCGCATCGGGGTTGCGCTGGATGCCCCCGAGTGCGGGGAGCTGGGGATTGCGAATCCCGGTGCCTCCAGGCGCAGACGGCAAGCTCACAGGCGGCACTCCTAGGACCGTCTGGCCCTGCGGCTCGCGCGAGAAGGCCTCACGCGGGTTGGGCAGGGCCACGCCGCCCTCCGGTCGCCCCGCACGCGGCCCCGATGCCCGCATCGGATTGCGCTGTGGCTCCGGTGTCGCTCCCATCGGAACGCGGCCAATCGGTGCGAAGGGATCGCTTCGTGCCTCCACCGTGGGGGGAGAGAGCGGACCAGCCCCTCCCTGGGCGACTCCCCCGGCTATCGTGCTACGTGCGCCGGGCAAGAGCGCAGGTGTCGGGGTTGCCACCACTTCCTGAACCGCCAGGGGCGCGGGATCCTTCTTGTCTTGGGACTTCACGAGAGCGATCCCCCCCAAGGTGAGCACCAGCGCTCCGGCCCCCACCGCGAAGGCAATGGGCAGCCAGCGCCGACGCCCGTCGTCGTCGGACTCCTCCGCGGCAGCAATCGTGGGACGCGCGGGAAGGAGATGCACCCCCCGTTTCAGCCGGTCCAGCTTGTCCACATCGACCGTCGACTCCGGGTTGAGCGCGACCACCTTCTCCATCATGGCGATCGCCTGGTCGTTCTTGCCCAGGCGCTCATAGAGGGTAGAGCAGAGGGTCAGCGCGGATGTCGAGGAGGGCAGGAGCTCGGCAGCCTCCTCCGCTAGTGGCAAGGCCTCGGCAGGCTTGCCCTGCTGGGAGAGCGTGAAGGCGCGGGTCAGTAGCTGGGCCACACGCTCCCGCGCACGCTCCGCCTCGGCCTTGAGTGCTTCTTCCTGCGCAAGCGTATTCTCTTCCAGTGGTATCTTCTGCCCACACTCACGGCAGAACTTATTGCCAATCGGATTGCGTGCTCGACATCCCGGACAGTTCATCGTTATTATCTCCGTCTAGCCATCAAAGAGCCCCGGCCCCTTGCCATAGGGAATCTTGAGATGCTCGTAGGCTCCACGCATTGCGACGCGGCCGCGGGGGGTTCGGTTCAAAAACCCCAGCATCATCAAGTAGGGCTCCACCACGTCCTCTATGGTATCGCGTTCTTCCCGCAGTGTCGCGGCCAAGGTCTCCAGACCCGCCGGGCCACCGTCAAATTTATCGATCAGCGTCCGCAAGAAGCGCCGGTCGAACTCATCCAAGCCTAGCGCATCGACCTCGTACATCTTCAGCGCGGCATCCGCCATCGCCGCTGTGATCGTCCCATCACCCTTCACCAACGCGTAGTCCCGCGCCCGCCGCAGCAGCCGGTTGGCGATTCGCGGCGTCCCCCGCGAGCGGCTCGCGATCTGCTCTGCTCCGCTCTCATCGATCGCCGCTCCCAGAATCCCCGCTGAACGTGAGACAATCTGGGTGAGGTCGCCGGTTCCATAGAACTCAAAGGCCTCGTGAATGCCAAAGCGATCCCGCAGCGGGTTGGTCAAGAGCCCCGGCCGCGTGGTCGCCCCGATTAGGGTAAAGCGTGGGAGCTGGATCTTCACGGTCCGCGCCGACGGCCCCTGCCCGATGATCATGTCCATCTCGTAGTCCTCCATCGCCGGGTAGAGAAACTCCTCCGCCAGCCGATTGAGCCGATGGATCTCGTCGATAAATAAAACCGAGCCCTCTTCGAGGTTCGAGAGGATCGCCACAAGGTCACCAGGCTTTTCGATCGCTGGACCGCTGGTTGCCTTCAAATTTGCGCCAATTTCATTGGCAATCACGTTTGCGAGGCTGGTCTTGCCCAGTCCGGGAGGGCCACTGAGTAGCACGTGGTCCAGCGCCTGCCCCAGCATCTTGCTCGCTGTGAGCGAGAGCCCGAGGCGCTCCTTGATCTTGGGCTGCCCGATGTACTCCGCCAGCCGCTTAGGCCGCAGCGAGAGCTCGCCTTCGTCGTCGCCGCCGCTCCCCCCGCCCTGAAAGCCCCCGCCGACCAAGCGCTCCGGGGGCGGCACACCGCCACCGCCGCCGCTGGCCGTTCGAATATCACTAGACTGAATTGGCATCTTCTTTACCTTCTCCTCTCCCCCCCCTGCCCCCGCCGGGCGGGGGGGAGAAAAGGAAGAAACATCGTTCCTCTTTGTCCCCCCGCCGGGCGGGGGTTAGGGGGAATCCTACCTCGAGAGCCGGTTAAGCCCGGCGCGGAGCACGGTTGCAAACTGGGGACTGCTGTCTGTCTTGAGCGCCTCGGTTAGGGCAAGCTCGGCGGCCTTGAGCGCGTCGTTCTTGTTGTAGCCCAGGTTGGTGAGCGCGGAGCTGACATCTTCCAAGAGCTGGTCGTTGGCACTGCGCACCTTGACCGTGGCCGAGGCCGCGAGATGCTCCACCTTTCGGCTAAAGCCATAGGCCATGAGCTTATCTTTGAGCTCCAGCACGAGCCGCTGCGCCAGCTTGGGGCCGATCCCGGGTGTCTTGGTGATCGCCCGAACATCCTCCGAGCTCACGACCCGCGCAATTCCATCGCCGCCCAGCGCCGAGAGTAGGCCCAGCGCCACTTTTGGCCCGACCCCGCTCACCGTGAGAAGTAGCTCAAAGACCTGCTGGTCGCTCTCCTCCAGAAACCCATAGAGGCTCAGGTCGTCCTCACGGACAATCATGTGTGTCACCAAGGTCACCGGCGAGCCATCGGCAGGCAGCTGCTCGATCACCGAGAGCGGCACCGAGACCTTGTACCCGACCCCGTTTACATCCAAGACCACCGCAGGTGTCGCCACCCGCACCACTTTTCCCGTCAGTTGCGCTATCATTGCTCTGGATTATACTCGCTCCCGTGCTAGCCAGGCGGAAAGTTCACCATGAAAAAGATGCTCAAAATCGCACTCATTACCGGACTGGTTCTAGGCATTCTGTTGGTGACGGGCTATCTGGGAGAACGCGACTGGCCTGCTCGCCCCGATCCTCTCCCTGAGTGGGCGAAGTCGCACGCTTCCCTTGCCGGTAAAGCCTACTGCTACGAGACATCGTTTGTTGTGGATAGTAGAGAGCTCTGGCGAATCAAAGCAGACCCCAAGCTCTTTGACATTCTGGTTAAGGAGCTCCAGCTCACAGAGCACAACTCAAACACTGCGGTTCCACCGCTCTTTTGGCACCAGCCTCCCTTTTGGTGGAAGCCAGGCGGCCCTGGTCGCTTTGCAATAACCCCCACTTTTGATCCGGCGAAGCGAGAGGATGGCACGTACTACATTCTCTACTACGACAAGAAGACCGGACATCTCTACTGCTGGGTTCAGAAGAACTTCTAGAGGTTTTCACGCTCAATCGCCATTAGCACACCTTCTTTGCGGCGCCAGCGCCACTGGTCCTCGGGGACTTGGGAGGCGGGGTCGTCGCCGAAGCGGGCGGCGTAGGCGACTGTCGCTAACGGGTCGCAGTCGCAGAAGAACTCTAGATCAAAAGACCAGCGGCGCTTGCCATCGGCCTCGGGCTCCCCGAGGGTTTCGTTGACGAGGCGCGAGGGGACGGTCTTGCCGTCGGGATCGGCGACGATCACCGGGGCGATGGTTCGGGTACGGTAGTCGGCGTGGAGGACGGCGAGGCCGTAGTAGGGCTCGCGGAGGGGGTTGGTGACGACGAGGTAGCGGACGCTCATTTTTGGCTCCCGTTTAGATCGCTCCCATGAACGGGAGCGTCTTGCTGTCCTCGTGCCTCGGACACAAAGGCCTCAGGCCATAATCCCGAGTTCACTCGGGGTGGGCGAAGCCCTTTGTGTCGGAGCCTGCGACGACAGCAAGACGCCCCCCTCCAACGGGGGCGGTCTAAACTACCTGTAGTCCGCCAGGACGGGCTCTAGCTGCGCTTCGGTGAGGAGGCGGAAGCGGCTCTCGCGCTTGGTGTGGCGCTCTAGGATGGCGGCCTCGACACTCAGGCCATCGGCGAAGGCGGTCTTGATGATCTCCTCAGGCGTCGGTGGGGGGACAATTTCCTCGCCGTCTTCGTCGAGCTTCTCCGGCAGGGGCGCGAGCTGCGTGCGGGCGATTCCCCACGCCTTCAGCGCTGCCTTGAGGGTGTCTTCCAGGTTGCCCAGGTGGGCGTCCTTGAGCGACTCTTCGGCCTGCTCCGACGCGTAGACCGTCCCGGCGACCACGGCGAAGCGCTTGGTGTTGCGAAACTCGCCGTCGTAGCCCAGCGTGAAGTAGAGATCGTCGGCGGGCTCCGGGTGGAGCTCCGCAAAGACCCCCTTGAACGTGAGCGGGATCGTGTTGTTGTCGTTGTAGATGCGCTTGACGGCAGGCGAGAGGCCAAAGCCGACCAGCCGCTGGACGCTGACATCGTCTTCGGAGCGCTGGAAGCCCTCGCGGTGCGTTGCGTCGATCGCGGCGAGGCGGATGCTCTCGATATCGCTCTGCTTGCCCAGCGCCGCCATCATCATCTTGTCGTAGATCTCGTAGACCTTGCGCTGGCTGTGCCGGAGGGTCAGGAGCAGCAGGCCGCCGTCGTAGCTAAGCCCCACCACCGGGGAGCCGTCGCGCAGACGGTCCTCGACATACTCGTTGCGCTGCTGGAGCGCGTTGTTAAAATCATAGAAATTGTAGGACATAGCTTATCCCTGAACCAGTGCGGGCTCGGACGCGAGGGTGGTCTTGACGATCGCGCGGAGGGTCTCTTCCTCCACATCGGCGATACCGTCGGCGGTGATGGTCTTGGCGAGCGGGAGGTACTTGGCCGCCCCGCCGGTCGCCGCATCCAGGTCCGCCGCGATCTCCAGGAGGGTCAGCACCTCACGGAGCGCCGTGTCACGATCCATCTCGCGAAACGGGCCCTTGGTGCGCCCGATGTACTCAAACGCGCCGCGAATCTGGGTCGAGCCCGAGCCCGCCGCCGCGTACTCCGCGGTCTCGAAGCGCGCCCCGCCGCCGTCGTAGAAGAAGACACGTCCCTCGTTTTTCTTGGTGTCGAAGGTCGTGAGGATCGGGATCACGAGGCCGATTCCCTGCATCGCCGCCATCATGTTGCCGGCGATCAGCTTCCCGAGCTCGTTGAGCTTGCCATCGAGGCTCATGGGCTGGAGCTGGGAGCGCTCGTAGTACTTGAAGGCCATGCGCAGGTAGCGCACCAGCTCGATCGCCTTGGAGAAGCTCCCCGAGATCGAGATCAGCGTGTAGTCATCGAGCGAGAGCACCTTCTCGGCCTTGTCGTACATGATCGCCATCCCGCCCGTGGCGCGGCGGTCGCCCACGGTGAGGACACCGTCTTTGTACTTCACGGCGATCACGGTCGTGCCATGGATCGGGCCCTCCGCGAGGCCATTGAGCTGAAATCCGGTGAGCGCGGCAAAGTTGCCGCTATGGGGTTGCAATAAATCGGTCATTTTCCATCTATATCCCCCCCACCCAGAGGGTACCCGGCGGGGGTCAGGGGGCAGGCGCGCAGGGGATTATTGTCCGCTGCGTTGTTCGTAGCGGCGCGCAAGGGTTGGGTCGACGCGCTTCATGCGCTCAAGGACGAGCGGCGGAAGGCGACTCTCCCCTTGCCGCGCAGGTTGTGTGGGGCGCGGCGCGGGCGGCGGTGGCGGAAACGGTTCGTTATTGTCCGCTGCGTTGTCGGTAGCGTTTGGCGGCATTGGGGTCCACCCGTTTCATTCGGTCGAGGATGCCACGCGAGTCAGGGCGCTTGACATCGGGAGCCTTGGGGCCGTCGCCGTCACCGTTGCGGCGGATCGGGTCCACCGGGGTGACAGGGCGGGTGAGGCGGTCATCTGCACGAAACTCTTCCATAGTTATCCAATCTTTCTAAGGGGTCAAAACAGCAATAAACTCTGCGGGAGTTGTGGCGGCGTCCAGGGCAGTAGCGAGCGCTTGCGGCTCTCTCTCTTGAATATCGGCCATTCGGACGTTTGCACTCTGGCCGTCGTGCTCCAGCGTGAACCCGCCCCAGCTGATCTTCTGGATCGCCTCGGGGAACTTGCGGACCGCGAGGCCTCGGACAATCGCACGGGGCGAGCCGGCCGGCGGGGTGTCGAGTGCGGCCAGAATCTCTTCCTCGGTGACCACGCGCCGCAGCTTCTCTTCTTGCTCCAGCGCGTAGTAGAGCCCCGCCGCAGGGTCGGTGTTGTGGTACTCCAGGTCGAGGCTCTGGAGGTAGGGATCGCCCCAGGACTCAATGCCCTCGGCGTCCATGAAGCCCTCCAAAAGCGCGCGCTTGGCCGCCCAGTCGAGCGTGTCCGAGAGCGAGAGCGGGTCGGTTTCCAGCGTGTTGAGCACCTGCTCCCATTCTACCAGAACCGTGTCGGTATCGGGCGAGAGCCCAGTCAAGTGCTCCTTGGCCGCCGCCAGATACGCCCGCTGGACATCGACCGCACCGATCGTCCCCCCGCCCTGACGCTCGACCTGCCACTTGAGGCTCTGGTCCGCGGAGACATGCTTGATCGCCGCCACCGGATCGCGCAGGCCGACAGTGGTGGGAGCCAAGCCCTTCTCGATCAGCCGTAGCACCAGGAGGGTAGTCCCCACTTTCAGCAGGGTCGCCACCTCCGCGAAGTTGGCATCGCCACAGATCACGTGCAGCCGGCGGAACCGGCGCGCATCGGCGTGGGGCTCGTCGCGGGTGTTGACAATCGGGCGGTTGTAGAGCGTGTCCACCGACGCCATCGTCGTGAAGAAATCGGCGCGCTGGGAGAGCTGGAAGATCGCTTGCGGGTTCGCCCCCGCGTTCTCTCTCCCCACTTTTCCCGCCCCGGCATAGAGCTGACGCGTCGCAAAGAACGGAAGAAGACCCTCTAGCACACGGTCAAACGGGACCTCGCGGCGCATGAGATAGCTCTCATGAGTGCCGTAGCTGGCGCCGTGGAAGTCCGTGTTGTTCTTGTACATCGCCACCAGGCTCTCGGGGCCGAGCTGTTTCATTCGGCGCTCAGCGAGGCGCTGCATCCAGCGCTCCCCGGCCCGGTCGTGGGCGATCACTTCCCGCAGGCTGGTGCACTCCGGGGTCGAGTACTCGGGGTGCCCGTGGTCGTTGTAGAGGCGTGCGCCGTTGGTCAAAACTCTATCGGAGCGCACCTCGATATCGGTGGAGTGGGGCCGCCCGGTCTGCTCGAACTGGGCATCGTTGGGATCGATGGAGAGGTGATCGACCGTGAAGCCGCGCATGTCCCGCCGGGGGTGCTCCTGCTTGTAGTCCCAGCGCCCCGCCACGGTGGGTGAGGGAACCAGCTTGACCAGGTAGCCGGCTTCGTCCACCAGGTCCTGTGCGCCCTTCCCCTCGACATAGATGCCGTACTCCGTCTCAATCCCGATCATGTGGGTCTATTGTACCTTGGGTTGATTCGCACGCCACTGACCGTTCGGGGAGTTTTGGAGTGCCCGTGGATTGCCATCTAGATCGCCCCGGTTAGAGCGGGGCGTCAACGAGCCTCGTGCCTCGGCTAGGAAGGGCTTCGCCCATCAGAGAGTCCTATGGCCGAAGGCCTTTGCGGCGGAACGCCCGTTGACGCCTCCCTCCAACGGGGGCGATCTCCCGAGCGATCCAAACCGGGTACACTCTAGCGGTATGGCTACGATTCTTGGCATTGACTTAGGCACGACCAACTCGCTGGTCGCGGTGGTTAAAGACGGCGTCCCGCAGGTTCTGGGCGGGCTGGTTCCCTCCGTGGTGTACTTCCCCGAAGACGGCGCGACGCCGCTCGTGGGCACCGACGCGCTTCCCTACCTGACGTCGCACCCAAACCGCACGATCTACTCGGCCAAGCGGCTCATGGGCAAGGGGCACGGCGATGCCGATGCGCTCCGGGGTGGGCTTCCCTATCTCCTCACCGGCGACTGCCAGATCGCGCTGGGCGAGCGGCTGGTCAGCGCCCCCGAGGTCGCGGCCTGGGTGCTCCGCGCCCTCAAGCAGCGCGCCGAGGCCACGCTTGGGGAGGCGGTGAGCAAGACCGTGATCACGGTTCCCGCCTACTTCAACGACTCCCAGCGCCAGGCCACCAAGGACGCCGGCGAGCTGGCGGGGCTAGAGGTCATCCGTATTGTCAACGAGCCCACCGCGGCGAGCCTTGCCTACGGCCTGCAGAACACCAAAACGGCGACTATCGCGGTCTATGATCTGGGCGGCGGGACCTTCGATATCTCGATCCTGCGCCTAGAAGATGGCCTGTTTGAAGTCTTAGCCACGGGCGGCGACACCCGCCTGGGCGGCGATGACTTCGACGATGCCTTGGTCGCGTGGCTCAAGCGACGCGCAAGCCTCCAGCACACCGAGCCCGCCACGGTTCGACTGGCAGCGGAGCGGGCCAAGCGGGAGCTGAGCTCCAAGACTGTCACCGACTTCTTTGGGATCGCCCTCACCCGCGAGGACTTTGAGGAGGCAATCGCCCCCCTGATCGAGCGGACACTGGCCGCCTGCCGCCAGTGCCTCACCGATGCGGGCCTCAGCGCCAGCGAGATCGCCGAGGTCGTGCTGGTCGGAGGCTCCACTCGTGTCCCCGCCGTGCAAGCTGCGGTGGGGAAGCTCTTTGGGCGGACACCACACACGCACCTCAACCCCGACGAAGTGGTCGCGCTGGGGGCTGCACTCCAGGCCGATATCCTCTCCGGCAACCGCGACGACCTCCTCCTGCTCGATGTCACCCCGCTCTCGCTGGGGATCGAGACCATGGGCGGGGCGGTCGAGAAGCTGATCTTCCGCAACTCCAAGATCCCCAGCACGGCCAAGGAGGAGTTCACCACGAGCGTGGACGGCCAGACTAAAGTCCTCCTCCACGTGGTCCAGGGCGAGCGCGAGCTGGCCGCCGACAACCGCTCACTGGCGCGTATCGAGCTGACGGGAGTGCCGCCGCTGCCCGCGGGAGTCCCCAAGATTGAGGTGCAGTTCCTGCTCGACGCCAATGGAATCCTGCAAGTGAGCGCAAAAGAGCTGCGCTCGGGAGTCGCCACGGAGGTGCGGATCAAGCCCACCTACGGCCTCGACCAAGCGCAGGTCAAGCAGCGGGTCCGCGACTCGTTTTTGCACGCCGACGAAGACTTCGCCGCGCGGATGGTCGCCGATATGCGCACCGAGGCCCAGTCTGCGATTCTCGGCGCACAGAAGCTCCTGCCCGGCTACGAAGGCGACGATAAACCCGCGATCGAGGCAGCCCTCGCCGAGCTGATCGCCGCCAAAGAATCCGGCACAGACCACAATCTCATCCGGGAGAAGATCGAAGCCCTCGACAAGATCGGGGAGAACCTCGCCGCCAGCGCCATGAGTGGGGTCGCCAACAGCCTCATCGCCGGAAAAACCCTCGCCGAGGCCGCGGAGTACCTTGAGGAGCGCAAGAAGGAGCAGCCCTAAGCCATGGAACTCCCGCAACTCTTCGCCTACGCCGCAAGCTGCCGCGCGGCCCTCGCTCCGGTTCTTCGCGCCCACCACGAGCTGCTCCATCGGGAGTTTGTGACCACGTCGCGCTTCAACACGATTGCCAAGCTCTTGGCGCACAGCACCGCCGCCGAGGAGCGCTGGCACGCACGGCTGGATGGTCGGCCTTTTCCGCCGTCGTATGAGGAGCGCGCCCCGAGTGAGCTAGAGAGGCTCCTCACCGATGCTGAGGCGCTCCGCACGGAGACGCTCGCCCGGCTCGCCACCGACGAGCTGGCGCGAACCATCACAATCTCCCTCGCGGACGGCAAGCGCCTCGACCTCACCGCGCACGATATCTTTTTTCATATCTACAGCCACGAGCAGTGGCACCGCGCCCAGCTCTACACGGCCCTCCAGAGCTTTGGGGTCGAGCCCCCCAACCTCGACTACGTGCTGCTAAAGCCATGACCATCCCCTTTGATTTCTTTGTCCTTGCGGCGGTCGCGGCGGAGCTTCGGGCGGCGCTGGTCGGGGGGCGGGTGCAGAAGGTGCAGCAGCCAAGTGCCAATGAGGTTATTCTCTCCACTTTCTCCAAGGCGGCGGGCGGGCGGCGCTTGCTCCTCTCCGTTGATCCCCACGCGGCGCGGGTGCACTTCACGCAGGTCAAGCGCGACAACCCGACCCAGCCGCCAGGGTTCTGCCAGATCGCGCGCAAGTACCTAGAGGGCGCCTGGATCGAGGCCGTGGAGCTACCGTTTCCAGACCGCGTTCTGCACCTGGTCTGCCGGAGCGTCGAGGGCGAGCGCGTCACCCTGATCTGCGAGCTGATGGGCCGCAACTCCAATCTCGTGCTGGTGAGCGGTGCCAACACCGTGCGCGGCGTCTTGCGCCATGGCGGCGAGCGCGAGATGCACCACGGTGCGGTCTATAAATCCCCCCCCGGAATCTCCACCGACGCGCCCTTCCTCTCCAAGTTCGCCGAGACCGAGGCTGCCTTGCGACCGGAAGGCGAGCTGCTCCAGCGGGTAGCCCTTGGGGAGTTTGCACCGCACTCGATCCAGGGCGATGATGGCCATACGCTCGGGATCTGGGCGTTTGAGACCAAGAGCGTGATCGGCTTTCCGCGCGAGAGCATCTCGGTTGCGCTGGACACGTTCTGGGCCACCAAGCTCACGGAGAGAGCCGAAGACAGCGCCGAGGCCGCCGCGGAGCGTGCCCGCCTCCAGGCCCTTGCCCGTGTGGAAAAGCAGCTCGCCGAGCTCGAGAAGACCTTCGCCGAGGCCGCCCTCGCCGACCAGCACGAAGAGGCAGGAAACCTGCTCCTGGCGCATCTCGCCCAGATTCCCCGCGGCGCGGAGAGCACGACTGTCGAGGACTTCTACAACGACAGCGCTCCCCGCACGATCACGCTCGATCCCAAGAAGTCCCCCCACGAGAACGCGCAAGGCTGGTTCGACCGCGCCCGCAAGGCCCGCGACGCCGCCGAGTACGCCACCCGCCGCAAGGCGGAGCTCGAAGCAGAGCAAGCAGCGCTACAGAGTGGCCCCCTAGCCCCCACAAGTGGGGGAAATTCAAGGAATACTCCGCAAAGTTCCCCCATGCATGGGGGTCAGGGGGCCAAGAAGTTCGATGGCCACAAGATTCGCACGCTCACCCTCGACGGTGAGTGGACACTCTATATCGGGGAGAACGCCACGAGCAACGACTACCTGCTCACCAAGGTCGCGGGGCCAAAAGACCTGTGGTTTCACATCCGCGGAGTTGCGGGCGCACACGGCGTGCTACGCACCAACGGCCACCCGGAGCGTGTCCCGGACCCCATCCTGCGCCGAGCCGCCGGGCTGGTCGCGGCCCGCTCGGGGGAGAAGCACGCGGGGCTGGTTCCCGTGGACTACACCGAGCGCCGCTACGTGAGAAAACCACGTGGGGCCAAGCCGGGGCAGGCGGTCTACACGGTGGCCAAGACCATGGACGTGGAGCCGGCCACCCCCTGACCCCCACACGTGGGGGAAATAATCGGAAATACCTTTTGTCTCCCCCACGTGTGGGGGCCGGGGGGCTGTATAATGCCCGCATGAAATCGTATCTCCCCCTCCTCCTCCTGCCCACGGTCGCGCTGGTGTTCACGCTCACCGAGGCGCAGTCCAAGGCGCAGGAAAAGTCCGCCAAGACCATGGCAAAGGCCGCCGAGAACCTGCTGACCCTGCTCACGCCCGAGCAAAAGGCCAAGGCGACCTTTGCCTTCACCGACCCCGAGCGCACCAACTGGCACTTTGTCCCACGCGATGACCGCAAGGGCGTGCAGATCAAGGAGATGACCCCGGAGCAGAAAGCCGCCGCGATGGCGCTCCTCAAGACCGGGCTCTCGCAGAAGGGCTACACCAAGGCCACGACCATCATGGCGATGGAGAATGTCCTCAAAGCCATCGAGAAGGGTACCGGCCCTATCCGCGACACGGAGCGCTACTTTGTCTCGTTCTTTGGGACACCCCCCTTCTCGGCGAGCAAGCCCTGGGGCTGGCGCTTCGAGGGGCACCACTTCGCGCTCAATGTCACTCTGGTCGGGGGGAAGATCGCGGCGAGCCCGAACTTCTACGGCACCAACCCGGCGGAGATTCGAGTCGATGACGGCGGGATGAAGGGGACACGCGCCCTCAAGGACGAAGAAGAGGCGGCCCGGGCGCTTCTGACCACGCTCACTCCCGAGCAGCAGAAGACCGCGATCTACGCCACCGACGCTCCCAACGATATCCTGACCGGCGATAAAGTGAAAGTGGCGGCGCTGGAAGCGAAGGGAATCGCCTACAAAGCCCTCACCAAGGAGCAGAAGAAGCTGCTCGACGCACTGATCGGGGTGCACACCGGCAACATGGCATCGGAGCTGGCCAGCGCACGCACCGAGCGGCTCAAGAAGGCGGGGAAAGACGCGATCCTCTTTGCCTGGGCCGGGGAGACCGAGCGCGGCAAGCGGCACTACTACCGCATCCAAGGCCCGACCTTCCTGGTGGAGTACGACAACACCCAGAACAATGCCAACCACATCCACAGTGTCTGGCGGGACTTCGATGGTGACTTCGGCGAGAACCTGATCGCAGAGCACCTGGCGAGCGAGAAGCACTGATGCGCGCTGTCTTTCTCACCGAGCTCGGCGAGATCGAGGTCGAGCTAGACGACAAGCGCGCCCCCGCCACCGTGAAGAACTTCCTGCGCTATGTCAAGGCAAAGGCCTACGACGGCGGGACGTTCTACCGCACGGTGACGACCGAGCCGGACAACCAGCCCGATAAGACGATCAAGATCAATGTGATCCAGGGCGGGGCGCGGGAAGGCTTCAAGGCCTTCCCACCCATCGCGCTGGAGCGGACCAGCAAGACGGGCCTCAAGCACAAAGACGGTGTCCTCTCCATGGCGCGCGACACGCCCGACTCCGCGACCGAGGCGATCTTTATCTGTGTCGGGGACCAGCCGGAGCTGGACTTTGGCGGCAAGCGCAACCCCGATGGCCAGGGCTTTGCGGCGTTTGGCAAGGTCGTGCGGGGGATGGAGGTGGTCAAGAAGATCCATAAAAGCCACGCCGACGGCCAAGCGCTCACCCCCAAGATCGCGATTAAGAAAGTAGTACAAAAGCCATGATCGAGCGACGGAAGCTAGGACGAACAGGGCTTGAGGTCTCGGCGATGGGGCTGGGCGGCGCGGGGATCGGGGGTATCTACCAGAACACGGTGGCGGACCGCGATACGGTCGAGACAGTCGAGCTGGCCCTGACGAGCGGGATCAACTTTATCGATACGTCGCCGCTCTACGGCGAGAGCGAGCGGCGGCTCGGGATCGCGCTGCGGGGCGTGGACCGCAAGAGCTACTACCTCTCCACCAAGACCGGGACACACCGGGACCGCTGGCAGGACTACTCGTGGGACGGAACCCTCTGGAGTGTGGAGAACTCCCTCAAGCTCCTCGGGGCGGACTACTTCGACATCCTCTTGGTCCACGACCCGGAGAAGATCGAGCCGGTCTTTGCCAAGCGCGGTGCCCTGGAGGCGCTAGAGTGGCTCCGCGAGCAGGGTGTGGTGAAGCATATCGGGCTGGGCCAGCGCCGCCACGACTTCCACCGGCAAGCCATCCAGAGCGAGCGCTTCGATGTGATCCTCACCTTCAATGACTACCATGTCACCCGCACGACGGCGCTCAAGAGCGGCCTGCTGGAGATTGCGGCGGAGCACAATGTCGGGGTGCTCAATGGCTCGCCCATGGGCCACGGGCTCCTGACGGGGGTCGATCCGCGGACGCTCCAGACCCACCACCTGATCGAGCGGGATGCCAAGGCCGCCGCACGCTTCTACGACTGGTGCCAGGACCGCAGGCTCAACCAGAAGGCACTTGTCCTGCAGAGCTGCCTGGCACAAGGGCTGATCCACTGCACGCTCACCGGTGCCAAGAACAAGGCGGAGCTACAAGAGAACCTGGACGCCCTCGAGGAGACGATCCCGGACTTTGTCTGGGAGGACCTGAAGGCGCTCAACCTCACTGAGGGACAAGTCTAACGCGGCGGCCCACGGGGTCGAGCTCGATCACGGAGAAGCGGCTCACAAAGTCCATCCCCAGCAGTAGGTCGTGCTCGAAGCCCGTGGCGGGGCTGTAGACCTGGTCCAGAAACGAGGCCGCACTTCCCTGGGTGTAGCTCGTGAGCCGCACCCCTTGCTCGGTGAGAAGGTCGAAGCCGACCGGGAGACTGCGTAGCTCAATCCGTGCGTGGGTCTGGCCGATTCCCAGCGGGTTCTGGATCGTCCGCCGGCTCCCCGTACGGCCCGCGATGCGCTCCCCCATCCGGAGCGAGAAGAGGTCCTCAACCGAGCCGGTGTCGAGGATCGCCTGAAGCGGAAGATTGGGCCGCCCCTTGCCCCGCTCGCACTGGAGCTGGAGCACGGGCTGGTCCTGGATCAGGTGGAAGGGCTGGCTCACGCCCCGCGCCTCGGGGGGGCTGGGCTTCTCCAAAAGGGTCAGTGTCCCCCGCCCCAGGTCCAGCCGCTGCACCCGCTCCCCAAAGACCCGCCAGCCGATCAGCCCATCGAAGCCCCCCAGGTTCCCCGCAGTGGACTCAATCGGCACCCCCTGAAGCTCTAGCTCCCCGAGGCGCAGGCGCTCGCCCCGGTGGATCGCGCCCTTGCTCTGCCCCTGGAGCCCCATGAGCACAGTGCTAGCGACAAATGTCGGCTTGAGCCGTGTGAGCGCGGCAGGCGTCAGGATGAAGTGCCGCCCCCCGCCCGTGTCGTAGAGCAGGCGAAACCGCTGGCCGTCGAGCTCCGCCTCTAGGTAGAGCATCCCGCGCGGGTCACGCTTGAGCGCCAGGGTCTGCACCGCGACCGGGGCACTCGTTAGGGAGAAGGTCTGGCCCTTCGGAAAGGCGGCGGAGTAGCGCGCGGCGGTGGTAGCCCGCTGCCGGAGGGGCGCGCTCCAGAAAGTAAACGGGTAGCCCTGGGGCGCAAGACGAGCGAGCTCTTCTTCGACCCGCTGTGCTTCGTCGGGGTCCTGCACCGCGGCGAGGAGCGTGAGCCAGGCCTCGGGAACATCGGGGCGTCGTTGGGTTGCTAGCTGCAGGAAGGCCCGGGCCGCATGGCTGTCGGCGTCCCAGCGCAGCGCGGCTGTCCCCCGTGCCACCAAGGGCCAGAACGCACGCGGCTCCTGCTGCCACGCGGCCACCGCGAGCGCCTGCGCCCGCACCGGCTGCCCTCCGCGAAGGTAGGCCAGCGCCAGGAGCCCCATCAGCTCGGGCTCGTCGTGCTTGCACTTCTCTCCGAGAGCAATAGCCTCGGACCAGCGGTCGAGCCGTAGGAGCGTGAGGAGCCGTCTCTCCCACCCCAAGCACGTCAGCGCCTGTGTCTTGGCCAGCGCTTGGTAGGCCACCTGTGCACGCGCGAACCGTCCCTCCTGGAAGTGGAGATTCGGCGTCAGCGGAGAGAGAGTCGCGGCCGCGATCCACGGCGTCAGAGGCATTGCCCTATTCTACCAAGAAACCGATTGGCACGAATAGGTAACCTGGTCGGTGGCCTGAAAGTCCACCTCTGGGCCGCGCAAGCGCGAAGCGGGCCGAGCCCGCGAGAACAAACTCGGTGCGGCCCCGCCTGCCTACGCTCCCAGGAAGCGGCGGGCGGTCTCGGTCATGAGGAGAATCCCGGTCTCCAGGGGGGCATCGCCGAAGTCGTACTTGGGGGTGTGGAGCAGGTACGGGCAGCCTGTGCCGAGGCGGACCATCGCGCCGGGGGCGTGCTCCAGATAGAACGAGAAGTCCTCGGCGCCCATCGTGGGCTCGGAGAGCTCGACCACATTCGACGTGCCAAACAGCTCCTCCCCGACCTCACGGACCAGCGCGATCACGCTGGAGTCGTTGATGACGGGCGGGGTGCCGGGCGTGAACTCAAAGGTGTAGGTGGCGCGGAAGCTCTCGCAGATGCCCTTGATGATGCGCTCCATGCGCTCGGGCATCGAGTCTCGGATCGCTTTGTTCAGCGTGCGGACCGTTCCCAGCAGCTCGGCCTTCTCGGCGATAATATTGCGCGCGGTTCCGGCGTGGAAGCTCGCGACCGTCACCACCACCGGCTCGACCGGGGAGAGCTCGCGGCTCACCAGGCTCTGGAGGGCCGTGACCAGCTGCGCCCCGATCAAGACCGGATCGACCGTCTTGTGCGGGTAGGCCGCGTGGCCGCCCTTGCCGTGGATCGTCAGCTTCCACGAGTCCGACGATGCCATCGCGGGGCCGACCCGCAGACCGAGCACGCCGGGGGCGAAGTCCGGCCAACCGTGGAGCATGAGCACGGCGTCCACGCCGTTCATGCACCCCGCCTTCACCATGGTCTCCGCGCCGCTGACGGTCTCCTCGGCGGGCTGAAAGAAGAGCTTCACGGTTCCGGCAAAGGTGTCTTTGAGAGCATTCAAGACCAGCGCCGTCCCCAGCAAGTTCGCCGTGTGGCCGTCGTGGCCGCACGCGTGCATCACCCCAGGATTCTGGCTCTTGTAGGGAACCTCGTTCTCCTCGGTGATCGGGAGCGCGTCCATGTCCCCGCGCAGGGCAATGGTTTTCCCGGTGCCCTTGCCACCGTGGATGGTCGCGACAATCCCGTTCATCCCCCCAAGCTTGGTCTCATGCGCGATCCCCGCCGCCGTCAGCGCCTCCGAGACCTTGCGCGCCGTGTTGTCCTCGCTCCCCGAGAGCTCGGGATGGGCGTGGAGATCGTGACGAAACGCGACAATCTGCGGCAGGATCGCCGCGACTTGGTTATGGAGCTCGGTGTGCGTAGACATGGCTGAAATTATACCCGAGAAGGAATGTCTCAAGGGCCGCGCGAAACTGGCGCTATGAACACGTCTCTTCTCCGGGCACCGAAGCCACGGCTCGCGGTCCTGCTCACCCAGTACGGTGCCACCAGCCATGGGATCTGCTACTGCACCAAGCTTCTCGAGGGCAAGCAGTTCGACGATCACTTTGAGCCGCCGCAGTGCGAGGTGGTGGCGATGCACCTGATGGAGGTGGCGTCGAACGATATCGGGCTGGCGACCGCCAAGAAGCACGGGGTCCCGCTCTACCCGTCGGTGGCGACCGCGCTCTGCTGCGGCGGCGATACCCTGGCCGTGGACGGCGTGGTGATTATCGGGGAGCACGGCACCTACCCGCTCAATGAGAAGGGCCAGCAGCTCTACCCCCGCCGGGAGCTCTTTGACCAGGTCGTGAGTGTCTTCCGGCAGTCCGGCCGGGTCGTGCCGGTCTTCAACGACAAGCACCTCTCGTGGAACTGGACCTGGGCCAAGTACATGTGGCGCACGATTCAGGAGCTTAAGATTCCCTGGATGGCGGGCAGTAGCCTCCCCTTTGCCAAGTTCGAGCCGCTCGTGCCGCTCCCGCAGGGCAAGCTGGACCACGTGGTTGCGGTGGGCTACGGCGGCCTGGAGTCGTATGGCTTTCACTCTATCGAGACCGGCCAGCGCATTGTCGAGAACCGGCCCGGCGGCGAGACGGGGGTCAAGAGTGTCCAGGTGCTCAGTGGTGCGGCGGTCTGGGAGGCGCACCACCAAGGGCGCTGGCCCAAGGAGATCGCCGATGCCGCGCTGGGGTCGCTGAAGAAGCCCACGGGCAAGCCGCAGGACTACACCAAGGATGTCTACGCCTACGATATCGAGTACCGCGACGGCCAGCGGATGACGGTCCTGATGCCCAATGGGTACTCCCAGGAGTTTGCCTTTGGCTACCGTGAGAGGGGCAAGAAAGAGATTGTCGCGGCCTCCTATTTTCTGGATGAGGTGCCGCGCCTCAAGCACTTCTCCGCGACCGTCCGGGCGCTGGAGGAGATGTACCTCACCGGCAGGCCCACCGCCCCGAGCGCCCGCACGACCCTAACCACGGGAATCCTGGCCTACGGGATCGAGAGCCACTTCCAGAACGGCGTGAAGCTCGAGACCCCGGACCTGAATATCAGCTACAAGCCGATACCGACCCCGGCGCACTGGAAGGAAGTTCTACGCTAGCCGGGTGCGTGCGGCCCGAAACAGAATCGCGGCGACACCGAGGTAGATCAGCCCGGTCGAGGAGATCGCGGCGCTCATGGTCACCCCATGATCGACCGCGACCCCGATCACCAGCGAGCCCAGGCCCGCCCCGAGCCAGCCCAAGAAGTTCATCAGGCCGGTGGCGGTGCTCCGCCGCGACGGGTGGATGACATCGTAGAAGGCGGCGGTGAGGTTGGAGTCGTAGATCCCCTTGCAGAGCCCGTAGCACGACATCGCGACAATCAGCACCCAGGGGTCGCGGGTCCAGCCGCAGAGGACGATAAACGGGGCCCCGACCAGGGTCGCGACCGCCTGCACGAGAATCCGCCCCCCGGCATTGGTCTGGCTCCATTTATCGGCGACCACGCCCCCTAAGAGCGAGCCGCCCATGCTGGCAAGCTGGATAAAGAGAGTTGCTCCCAGCCCCGCCACCGCGAGCTTGAGGTGGAACTTCTCGGTGAGAAAAGTCGGCATCCAGGTCAGAAAGACCAACCCGACCAGGTTCGCGCCAAAGTAGGCGACAATCAGCAGGACCGCGGTCTTGGTCTGGGCGAACTCCCGCAGGAACTGGCGCATCGGCACGGCGACTGGCTCGCCCTCCTCGGCACGCTCCCCCTCCTCGCGCTCGGCCTGGTTGCGCTGTGGCTCGTGGATAAAGCGCTGGAGCACGAGTCCCAGAAGAATTCCCGCGACCGCCAGCACCCAGAACGGGGAGTACCAGCCGTAGCGCTCCCCCATCCAGCCGGCCAGTGCCCCGCCCGCGATCGTCCCGGCGTAGATGCTGGTCTGGTGGAACCCGATCGCGCGGGAGCGGGTCCGCGGGCTGTGGTAGTCGCTGATGAGGGCCATCGACGCGGGAAAATAAAAGGTCTCCCCCAGCCCCTCGGCCCCACGCACCAGCACAAAGTGGATCACCCGCGTGCACTGCGCCGTCAGCCCGGTCACCAGGCTCCAGACATAGAGCCCCGCCAGGATCACCATCTTGCGGGGCATTTTATCCCCGACGTGCCCCGCAAAGGGTGCGGTCAGCGCGTAGACCCAGGTGAAGGCCGCCCCGATCAGCCCCAGCTCGGTCTTGGAGAAGCCCAGCTCTTTTTGTAGCAGGGGGAAGACCGAGAAGATCGCGAGCCGGTCGGCGTAGTTGAAGAAGCAGATGAACCAGAGCATCCCCACGACCAGCCACTTGTAGCGAGGCGCTGTCATCTTGGCCTACTCCTCGGTCTCGGTGCGCAGCGATGGCGGCAGGTGGTCGTCGTCGCCGTCGGCGTTGTCGGCCTTGCGCTGTGCAGCGGCGAGCACCTCCGGCGGGGTCTTGAACCACACCCCGACCAAGAAGACCGTCAGCGAGCCGATCAGCGCAAACCAGGTAAAGGAGATGGTCGGGAGCCAGGCCGGGTGCGCGATCTTGATGCCCAGCGGGTCGAGCACCTTGATGTGTAGGTCGCCCAGAAAGCCCGTCATGAGCAGCCCCACCGAGATCGCCAGCAGGTTGCCCTTGTCCGAGCCCCGGTCCTTGGTGAACATCCCCAGCAGGAACACCCCCAGCATCGGCCCCACGATATAGCCCGCGATCCCCAGCACCACCGGGATGATACGAATGTCCGGGTTCTTCACCTTCATGTAGGCAAAGACGCTCGCTACCAGCACCATGAGCACGGCAAAGAGCACGGTAAAGCCGCGCGCCCCCTGCATCGCGGCCTCGTCGGTGTACTTCCCACGCCGCGCGAGCGCCGGGACATACCAGTCGTTGGTGGCGCTGGTGGCGAGGGCATTGAGCGCCGCCGAGAGCGAGCCCATCGCGGTGGCAAAGACCCCCGCCAGAACGAGGCCGCGAATCCCCACCGGCATCACATTGAGGATGTAGGCCCCAAAGATATCCGAGTTGGCCTTGGGCTGGTTGGCGGGCACCTGCTGGTAGTAGACATAGAGCAGGATGCCGATAAACGTGAACACCGCCGCGATCGGGATGTCCATGAACGCCGCGGTGAGCAGGCTGCGCTTGGCTTTCTGGTGGGTCTCGGCGGTGAGCATGCGCTGCACCATGTCCTGGTCCGTGCCGAACATGGCGATATTCATCATGGTCGCCCCGAAGAGCGCGCTAAAGATCGTGTAGTCGCCGGTGAAGATCAGCTTGATGTAGTCCAGAAACCCCATCGGCCCGACATGCTTGTTGGCGCTCTGCCACTCGGCGACTAGGTGGGGCTCGAAGCCGGTGACAAAGTACCCCTCGTGGGACTGCATCGCCGGGACGGCCTTTACCAGCGCATCGAAGCCCCCGATATGATTCAGCAGGGTGGCGATTGCGATCAGTGCGGAGCCGAACATCAGGCACGCCTGCACGACATCGGTCCAGATCACCGCCTTGATCCCGCCCTTGGCCGTGTAGAACGCGGTGAGGATGGTCAGCGTGATGATGGCCACGAGGTATGGCCCGACCGTGTCCACCTGCTGGAACGCGACCGTCGTCCCCCCGTGCTCCGCGAAGAGCTTCCAGGCCAGGACCATCACCAGCGACGGAATAAACAGCCGGGTCCCGGAGGCTAGGGTGCGCATGATGAGAAAGAGCATCGAGACAAAGCTCTTGGTGCGCGGCCCAAAGCGGATCGCCAAGTAATCGTAGACCGTGTAGACGCGGTAGGCGTAGTAGGGCTTCAGAAAGACCGTCGCCACCACCCAGCGCCCGATCACCACCCCGAGCGTGAGCTGCACATAGGCTAGGCTCCGCTTCTCAAAGCCCTCGCCGGGTGCGCCCAGGAAGGTCGCCGCGCTGGTCTCCGCCGCAATGATCGAGGCCATCACCGCCCACCAAGGCACCTGCCGCCCGCCGAGGGCAAAGTCCTTGAGGTTCTTCTCCCGGCGGCCCATGTAGAGCCCAATCGCGGAGATCGCCACAAAGTAGAGCAGGATGATCGTCCCGTCAATGAAGAGTCCCATGGGCAGGATTATACCTGTGCTTTGTCGAAGGCATTTCCAGTGCAGTCCCAACAGCTCCCACCGTCCCAAGACAGCTCCCCCCAACCGGGCCGCCTGCTCCGCCCACAGGAAGCCCTTGCCTGGCTCACGGCCGCAGGCCTTTACACTGTCTTTGCCGTCTGCAAGATCATAGATAGGCTCCTGCGCCACCAGCTCCCAGGCATCACCTACTTTGTGACGCCCATCGTCCTGATCTTTGCGTTGCACACGTGGTGGCGTGTCCAGCGTGGTGAGAAAGTCGGTGACCCCTTAGTGGCTCTGGATGCCCTGTCGGATCGCTTCCTGAAGACGTTCTTTTTCATTTTTATCCATCTGTTTTTTATCGGATCTGTCGCAATGATGATCATTGTCGCACAGTCGGCGCGGTTCTCAGCCTGGATGCAGTTTTCGGTTCTGTGTATGTTTGGCGCAAATATCATTGTGGGCACCCTTTTAGGGCAACACTGGCGACGAAAGCTTAAAGGCATGTGATGCAACAACAAAAAGACGGCACTCGCGAAGCGCAAACGACTCGCCCGCAGCGCATTCTCCAGCCTGCAGACGCGCTGGCGGGGATGGTGTTCTGGGGAATGTTCCTCCTCGTGTGTACCACGATGTACCTCGACAACTGGCTACGGCTCCAGAAGATGCCCACCAATCCGATGACCTTTCTGATGGGGGTTGGCACCTTCATGGCCTCGATCAACCGCTTCCTGCGTGCGCGGCGCGGGGAGAAGCTCCGGGATGTCATGACCTACCCCAAAAACGCCTCCTGGGGCTGGGTCTTTCTGGGCGGGCTGGGAGCTCTGGCGTGCGCCGCCGCGAGCGTCTATATTCTCGTGACACCTCCCGTTCACCGCTCTTTCCTCGCGACACTGGAGGGAGCAAGCCTGGTGGGGCTGGGGCTGATCGGGGCGGGGCTTCTGGGCAAGTGGACCTGGCGCGAGTGGCGACGGCGACGCTACGGCGACAGTGCCGAGCAGCTGGAGACCTTTCAGACCTCGCCAAACGACGAGCACCGAGAGCTTCGTACGGGAGGCATGGGCGCCTTGGGAATGGCTCTCGGTGGCCTCTTCTTGCTCGTCCTGGGAGTTCTAGGGGCACGCACTCCCGGGAGCTCTTGGATAGGTGTTGCGATCGCCGTGTTTGGGGGGCTCTTTGCGCTTTCAGGGATAGTCGTCTTTGTGGAGCAACAGAAAAAGTAACAAAAGCCCTAGGAACAAGTCCTTGGGCTTGAGAGGGCGACGGGCACCTTCGTGCCCAACAAATTCGGTGGCTGCGAAGGCCGGGTACCCGCTTGCGGGTGGATCGCCCTCTCAAGCCCGGACACTTGTTGTCCGGGCGACCTACCCCGTCTCAGGCGGGAAGGTAAACTGCGCCGCTGCCGCCACCAACGAGTGCTCGTCCTGGCAGAAACGCGCCAGAGCCGCACGAGCCTCGTCGGTCCAGCCCGCGCTTCCCCGGGTCTCGCCAATCAGAGCCGCGAGCCCCAAGCGCCGAAGGGTCGGGTGCGGGTGGACACTCAGAAGCGCACGCAGCTCCGCACGCCCCGGCTGACGTGGCGGCACCTCGAACTGAGCAATACTCCACGCCAGGTTCTCCCCTTCCGGCACGTTCCGCTCCAGCCACGCGACCAGCTCCTCACCCTCCAGCGCCGTGAGTGCCAGCATGGTCTGGAACTTCCCCGTGAGGGGATCGGTGCGGAGGGCCTCCAGCGCCGCACGCCCTGCTGCTTGGTAGCGAGGATGCTCACTGCGCAGGACGCTACAGAGGCTCTCCACCACATGCGGTAAGACCCGCCGTTGCGGGAGAGTTTGCCGAATCGCAATGGCGGCTGCCTCGGGATGTTCCGTACCCACCACGCGAATCAGGGCAAAGGCGGCGACCGTGTACTCCCCAAAGAGGGAAGAGTTGAGGCGCTCCAAGATCGGCTCCGTCAAGAGGCCATCGAGATTGGGCATGCCCTGAGCGATCCCCAGCGCTTGGAGCCGCACCAGTGGATCGGGGTGGCGGAGACCGAGCACCAGGAGCTCGAGCTGGCGACGAAGCGCACTTGCGCTCAGGCCGTCGTTGGGGGCGCGGAGGGCGATGGTTGCCAGCGCAGCGTCCCCCGACTCCAGTGCCTGCCGCAAGACGAGCCAGGTAGCCTCGTGCTCTCGGTGTGCCCAGAGGGCGCGGACCAGCGCAACCCGCAGGTCGCGGTGGAGGTTGGGCTCCGCCGCCCAGGTCAACAGATCCGCGAGGCCCGCACTCTGGGACAGATCACCGAGGAGCCGGATGACCTCCTTGGCAACGGTGATTTTACGGCGCGGTGTCTCCCGCAAGAGCGCCAGGCTTCGTGTTAAAGGCAGCTCCAGCACGACACTTCGCAGGGCATAGATCGCCACCCGCGCCCGGCTATCGTCGAGCGCCGCGACCAGCTCCGCAGTCCCCTGACTGCTGTCGAGAAGCGCCAGTGCACGCAGGGCCGTGTCCCGCAGGGCAAGATTCTGCGCCTTTTCCTGAGCCAGCTCCACGAGGGGGGCCAATGCCACGTCCACCAGAGCGGCGTACTGCTTGACCGCTTGGAAGGCCTCGGGGTTGGGGCGCTCGCTGTCGACCAGCACCTCCGCGAGGGTCTGGGCAAAGAGCCCTTGCTGGCGCGGTGTCCAGCGGCCAAAGTGGGAGCGCACCGGCAGCACAAAGCGCGTCTTCCCCGTGGAGAAACGCCCCGAGAACGCCCGACGTCCCAGAAACTCGTCGGTCAGCAGGTCTTGACGCTGGCGGTGCAGAAACTCCCAGACACTTCTTTGGGTAATCCAGCTCTTGTCACGCTCCAGGAGCGCGGGTACCAGCACCCGAAAGCGCTCCCGCACAGTCTGGCCCAAGAGTGTCAAGAGATGCGCCGCCGTGTAGCCATTCACCGAGTCGTGGAGCAGCTCCTCAAGCAGCGCCACAGTCCCTGGTAGCTGTCGCAGGCGCGTGCTCAAGCCCACCGATGCCCGGACCAGGTAGTGCTCACTCTCCCGTGTCTTCCAGGAGCGCAGAACCGGGAGCAGGTGCGGCTCTAGGGTAGCAAGCTCCTTTGCCGAGAGGCTCTCCACGAGAGGCGCAAGATCTAGGTGCCCCCGTGTCCTCACCCAGATAGCCAGCTCGGGTGCGGCCCACTCCGGGAAGCGAGCTAGAAGCTTGGTGACCAGAGCAACCGCGTGAGTCGCGGAGGCGAGAGAGAGATCAGAAGCGCTCCGTGCCTGCGCAAGTATCTGCGCGAGTGCCTCAAGGTGCCCTGCTTGCCAGCGTCCCAGGGGGATCTTAGCAAGCCCCGCCAGCATCGCCTGGCGCACCGGGTCCTGCTCAAACGCCCGCGCAGAGAACAGCGTGAGGAGGGCAGGGAGAGCCTCCTCGTCGTAGCCCGCCGCACCACAGAGTGCCGTCAAGGCCAGCCCGCGCAGCGTGGCGTCCGGGTTGTTGAGAAACGGCTCCAGAAGGGTTTGGGCTTCGTCCCAAGGAAGAACGCCCGCATAGGGAATCCGTTGCTCGGGGACGGTCGCCAGGCTCGAAAGGCCCCAGCAGCGCCGCGCCTCGGCGTGGCGAAGCGAGGCATCGGGGAGTGTTTGGACAAGAGCCAAGGGCAGCTCACCGCCTGCACCACGCCAGCCAAGGCCGCAAGCCGCATAGAGCGCCCGCCGTTTTTCCGGGGCAAGGGCTCCCAGCCCGCACCAGAGGGGAAGGGTATGGGGGTGCTTTTGCACCAGCGCCACCAGCTGCGCACTCTCCAGCGAGTCGGCAATCGCCACAAACGAGAAGGAGAGGGGCTCGTCGGTTGCCAGCGCCAGCGCGACAATGTCTTGTGGACAGCGGTGGATCAGGGCCTTGGGAAGCCCGATCGTCCCCAGCGGGAAGGTCGCCCGGAGTGCGGTTACCAGCGCCAGGGCGAGCTCGGGCCGACAGTGCGCCAGAGGGGTTAGTGCGGCACGGCAGAGCCCGAGGAGGAGATAGTCGCGCCCCGGTGTCGCCGCGATACGGCTCAGGAGCGTGCGCGTGAGTAGCTCAGGGTGGCGTGCGGCCAGCCGCGCACTCTCAACCGGTGTCAGGCGCTCCGCAAGCGTGGGAAGCAGGTTCTCAACAAAGGCTGGGGACGTGTAGGCAAGAAACCGGGCGATCTCGCTGTCTCCGGCTGCCTGCCACTCCGTGAGAATCCGCTCAATGACTTCGGTTCGCTTTGCCTTTGCCAGGACCTGGAGATACCGGAGCCGCACCTTGCGCTGGGGGAGCGCCTGCACCGCAGCGAGCACTGCCTCGTCACTTCCAAAGCGCACCAAGACATCTAGCGCCAGTCGCCGCACAGCGCGTGAGCGATCCGTCCGTGCTCTCTCAGCCAGCCGAGCGTCTCCACTTCCCCAGCAAGCGCTCAGCGCCAGCGTCCGCTCGTAGACCGTCTCCCCCTGGCTCAGTGTCTCTAAGAGTGCCTGAGTCTCGGGGTTGGTGACGGACTCCCGTCCTAGGTTGTAGAGCCGCCGAAGGCGCGCTCCGTGGGTGAGGGTCTCCAGCTCCGCAAGCAGTGTTTCTCGTGTCATGGTTTTCTTATTCTCGGTATCGAATCGTAGACGGCGGATGGTAAATTGGTCGCCGCAGACGCGGCCGAAGGCCCTCTAGCCGGACGTTCACCGTCCGGGCGACATCGTGGCAAAAATAAATTTTCCGCGTTTTGTCAGAATCGGGTAGTCTGAGCCGTACTACAGGCGAGATGAACACAAACATTACACAGCTCCTCGAAAAATACTTTGGCTTCTCCGCGTTCCGCCCGGGCCAAGAACAAGTGGTGGAGACCCTGCTGGCGGGGCGCTCGGCGCTGGCGGTCTTTCCCACGGGGGGCGGCAAGTCCCTGTGCTACCAGCTCCCGGCGCTCTGCTTCGACGGCGTGACAATCGTGGTCTCGCCGCTGATCGCCCTGATGAAGGACCAGATCGACTTTCTCACCGCGCGGGGAATCGCCGCCGCGCGCCTGGACTCGTCGCTGAGCCTCGATGAGGTGAAGCGTATCGGGGATGGGCTGGCCGATGGCTCGCTCAGGCTGCTCTATGTCTCGCCGGAGCGCTTCAACAACGAGCGCTTTCTCGGGCAGCTCCAGCGCACGAAGATCTCGCTGTTTGCTATCGACGAAGCCCACTGTATCTCGGAGTGGGGGCACAACTTCCGCCCGGACTACCTCAAGCTCGCCGATGCCGCCAAGCGCTACGGCGCGGAGCGGGTGCTGGCGCTCACAGCCACGGCGACTCCGCAAGTCGTGAAAGACATCCACGAGGCCTTTGGGATCACGCCAGACGACGGGATCGTGACGGGGTTCTACCGCCCGAACTTAGAGCTAGTGACGACACCGGTCACGGCCACCGAGCGCGACACCGTGCTCCTGCGCGTCCTCAAGCAGCGCCCGCCCGGCCCGACCATTGTCTATGTCACGCTCCAAAAGACCGCCGAGCGCCTCGCCGAGCTACTTAGCGAAGCGGGCCTCCCCGCCGAGCCCTACCACGCCGGGATGGAGGACGAGGCGCGCAGCGCGGTGCAGGAGCGCTGGATGGCGTCGGACAAGGGAATCGTGGTGGCGACAATCGCCTTTGGCATGGGGATCGACAAGAGCAATGTCCGCTATGTTTACCACTACAACCTGCCCAAGTCGCTGGAGAGCTACAGCCAGGAGATCGGGCGCGCCGGGCGGGACGGGCAGCCGTCGGTGTGCCATATCCTCGCCTGCCTCGACGATGTCCCAACTCTGGAGAACTTTGTCTTTGGCGACACCCCCACACGTAGCGCACTCCACTCACTCCTCAGTGATCTGCTCAGCCGCGGCCTCGAGTTCGATATCGCCCTCTACGACCTCAGTGTCCGCCACGATATCCGCCAGCTCGTGCTCAAGACTATCCTGACGTACCTAGAGCTCAATGGCATCCTGCGCCAGGGGACGCCGTTCTACGCTGCCTACGAGTTCCGCCCCCTGCCCGGCCAGACCGCCAAGAGCATCGCCGCCGCCTTCCCCGAGGCGCACCGCACGCTGGTGGAGAACATCTTCGAGGCGGCGACCAAGGGCCGGCTCTGGTACAAGCTCAACCCGGAAGACGCCTCTCTGGCACTCGCCGTCGAGCGTGGGAGGATAGTCCGCGTGCTGGAAGTCCTCGAAGAGCGCGGCCATATCGAGCTCCGCACCGCCGATGTGCGCCAGCGCTTCTACCGGCTCAACCCCAGCGACGATACCGAGGCCCTCACCGACGAGCTGGATAGTCGCTTTGCCCTGCGGGAGAAAAACGAGCTTGCGCGCCTCGCCAAGGTCGTGAAGCTCATCGGGCTGGGGAGCTGCCAGACCAACGCCCTTACTGGCTACTTCGGCGAGCGGCGCACAACACCCTGCGGCCACTGCTCCTTCTGCCTGACGGGCGAGGCCCAGCGCCTCCCCGAGTCCACCCCGCCCCACCCGATTCCTGCCAGCCTCCGCGACGAGCTCACCGCCCTCCGCGACGCGCACCCCGATGCCCTCCGCGAAGACCGCCAGCTCGCCCGCTTCCTCTGTGGCATCTCCAGCCCCGCTGTCTCCAAGGCCCGAATCGGCCGCCACAAGTGCTTCGGCATCCTCGAAGACCACCCGTTTGGAGCAGTGCTGGGGTGGCTTAGCACGGAGCTGTAGTCTCATGGCCACCCCCTTTGATGCCACCACGAAAGAGCTAGTGCGCCTCCACCCGGAAGACTGGCTGGAGCTCCTGGGACTTCCTCCTGCTTCCTGTGAACTGGTGGACGCCGATCTCGCAACCGTCTCAACGGAGGCGGATCGCCTGATCCGCGTCCTGACACAAGAGCCGTATCTGGTCCATATCGAGTTTCAGGCGGGCCACGATGGTCATAGAGTTCCAGGACGAATGCTACGCTACAACGTCCTTGCCGCAGAACAAACGGAACATGTCGTCCTGAGCTACGTGATTCTCCTCCGCCCCGAAGCAGATAGCCCCACCCTCACGGGAAGTGTGGTGCGCCTGCGGCCTAGTGGCCGACAGTACCTATACTTTGAGTACGAAGTCCTACGGCTCTGGCAAGTCCCCGTTTCTCATATCCTCAGTGGCGGGGTCTCCACCCTCCCGTTAGCTCTCCTCTGCGACCTTTCCGAAACCAGCCCAGAGCGTGTCGTAGAGAGTCTGGAAGCCCGGATTCAGAGCGAAGTCGTTATTGAGAATCGCCGAAAGCTCTGGGCATCCACCTACCTCCTCGCAGGTATACGGTACGCCCCCGAGATTGCCGGTAAACTATTATTGATCTTGCGTGAATGTTGTAAACTCACTCGACGGCACTACCTCAGCGAGAAGCAGTCGTCCCACCTAGGGGGCTGCCAATGGACGGTTTACGACATTCCCAAAAGATCAATAGAGAAAGCGGTAGCACAGATGAAAGAATCCATGACCTATCAGAAAATCCTCGCAGATGGCCGCCAAGAAGGCATCGCTGAGGGACGCGCTATTGGACTAGCGCAAGGGATGGCGCAAGGAGTGGCGCAAGGGATGGCGCAAGGAGTGGCGCAAGGGGAACGCGAGCTACTTCTCCTCCTTGGCACGGATCGCTTTGGCCCACCGGATGCCTCTTTCAATGAGGCACTGGAGAAGGCGCAAGAGCCACAGCTGCGCGCTTGGGCTCGCCGACTCTTTCACGCACAGTCTTGGTCCGACCTGCTCACGCTACCTGAGTCCTGATGCGGGTATACTGACGCGGCATGGCTAAGATTCTCAATATGATCATCGCGTGGCTCCAGTCGCTGGGGCCGCTGGCGTACGGTGGGCTGTTTCTCATTATCTTTATCGAGACGGGCGTTGTTGTGATGCCGTTTCTCCCTGGCGACTCACTGCTCTTCACAGTGGGGGCGCTTGCCGCGGGCGAGAAGCCGGCGTTCGTGCTCGGAGTGCTCTATCCACTCCTGATGGCCGCCGCCCTGCTCGGAGATAACTGTAACTACTTCCTCGGGAAGAAGTTCGGGCGAGGGCTCTTTAACAGCCCTAACTCGAAGATCTTCAAGCGCGAGAACCTTACCAAGACCGAGGCGTTCTTTGCCAAGCACGGGCCCAAGGCAATCATCATGGCGCGCTTTGTGCCGATTGTGCGCACCTTCATGCCGTTTGTCGCGGGCATGGGCGCGATGACCTACGGGCGCTTTCTGGCCTTCTCGCTCGCCGGCGCGGTGCTCTGGGTGGGACTCTGCATCACAGCAGGCTTCTTCTTTGGCAATATGGAGGTGGTCAAGAAGAACTTCGAGCTGGTGCTGGTCGGGATTATCCTGGTCTCCGTGCTCCCGATGGTGTTTGAGTTCCTTCAGCACCGCAAGCAGGCAAAAAACGAAGCGCCGCACTAGCCTGGTTTGGGCTACAATAGCGCCATGAGCACGATGGAGACGGCCCCGACGCTGGAGAACCGGCGGACGGTCCCGCGCATTTTAAGCGACGAGCAAGTGGCGTTTTTTGTAGAGAACGGCTACCTGGTTCTGGAGCGTCTGGTCACGGACACCGAGGTCGAGGAGCTGCGACGAGACACGGCGCACTTGGCGCGCGGCGGCTATCCTTGCGAGAACTTGCAGCCGCTCCCCGCGGAGCTCACTGATGACGAAGCGCTTCGGCGGATTCTCTGCATCCATCAGCCGCACTTTATCAGCCCGGTGATCGAGAAGTATGTCAAGCACGAGAAAATCTGCGGCGCTCTGAGCCAGATCACGGCGGCGCATCTCCCGTTCTGGGATGGCTCGGTCAAGTGCATGCAGTCGATGCTCTTTGTCAAGCCCCCCACGTTTCAAGGGCAGGCGTGGCACCAAGACGAGATCTACATCCCCACGCGAGACCGCTCGCTGATCGGGGCGTGGATCGCACTGGACGATGCGACTATCGAGAACGGCTGCCTCTGGGTGATTCCGGGCTCGCACAAGGCGGGCTATCTCTATCCCCAGCGCAAGCACGATGAGGCCGAGGAGTACGACTTCGCGCCCCAGAGCTACGGCTTCGACGAGAGCCTGGCCGTGCCGGTGGAGGTGCCGGTGGGAAGTGTCGTGTTCTTCAATGGGTATCTCCTGCATAAATCTCTTAAGAACCGGAGCGAGGTCTACCGGCGGGTTCTGGTGAGCCACTACATGAACGCCTGGAGCCTGCTTCCCTGGAGTGTCAAGGACGGCGAGTCGGTGGCGACGGCGGATCGGCGCAATGTGATCCCTGTGGCCGGGGCCGATCCCTACGCCTGGAAGGGCTACGACAATCCCCCCAGTAATGTCTGGCTAAGAACGTGCAAAGCCACCGAGGAACTAAAACGCACCGACGAACCGTCTGAGTAGGGCAATGGCGCTCCGAGCAACGCTCCGCACGACAATCCTCACGGCAACCCTGACCACACTCGCGGCGACCCTGATTGTCGTGCTGGGCAGTACCTACCACCAGTGGCGAGTGACCTCCACGGACCTCTCCGCACAGGTCATCAAGCGAACGTCGCAGGTGATCGAGCGGCGCATGGGGCGACTCCTCGCCACCGCACAGACCGCCAGCACCCTCGCCCAGACCTTTGTCGCACGCCACGAGGCCACGGGGCTGGACTTCGCGGACTTGGCGCCTATCGGCAATGACTTTCACGCTGTCTGCACCGCCCTCCCCGATATCTCCTATCTCACGCTGGGCATCCAGAACACCGGGGCCTACTGCCAGGTGCAGCGCCGCGCCGATGGACGGCTGCCCATCCAGCTCTGCACGCCCCCCAATTCGCAGGCGCTCACCCACCGGCGAGAGTGGCTCAAGCGCCCCGACGGCACCCTCCAGCTCCTCGCCGACGATCCCCACTGGAAGTACGATCCGCGCCTGCGGCCCTACTACCAAGCGGCGGTAAAGGCAGGAAGAGCCACCTGGACCGAGACCTACACCTTTGTCGATCCCGACCGCGGCGACATTGTCGGTGTCACCTACGCAACCCCGCGCTACGACAGCCAGCACCGCCTCCGCTGCGTCGTCTCCGTGGACTTCACCCTGGAGGACATCACCCGCTTTCTGCGCAGTGTCCGGCTTGGCGAGACGGGCTTTGGCTTTGTGGTCGAGGAAAAAGCCAGCGGCTCCCAGGTGATCGCGAGCGGCAGCGAGGCCCCCGATGTGCTCAGGGCCGCACTCGCGCGGATCACCCGCCAGGCGCCCGGAGCGGCGCTACAGACCGCGCAGATTCGCGTCAAAGGCGCGGACTACCTGGTGAGCTGGCGGCGGCTTGCCGAGCCCGATGCCCCGCGCTGGGTGGTCTGCACGCTCACTCCCCAAAAAGAGCTGATGGGCCGTGTCGATGCGAGCCTACGAACGACACTCTACTGGGTCGGGCTGGGCGGCATTCTTGGTATCGTGGGAAGCCTCTGGCTGGCGCAGGGAATCGCACGCCGCCTCCGCAAGATCACCCGGGAGATGGACAAGGCCCGCCAGCTCCAGCTTGAGCCCGAGCCCGGCCTTGGCAAGGGGCGCATCGTGGAGGTCAACCAGCTCGGGGAGGGCCTGGAGCGCCTGAAGGCGAGCCTGCGGAGCTTTGAGCGCTTTGTCCCCACCGAGTATGTCCGCCAGCTGATGATCAGCGGCAAGGAGGCGGAGCCCGGCGGGGTCCGCACGGAGCTGACGGTCTTCTTCGCCGACCTGACGGGCTTCACGACAATCGCGGAGTCCCACGCGCCCGAGGAGGCGGTCGCGATCCTGAGCGCGTTTCTGGAGCTGGTCAGCCAGGAGATCGCACGCGCCGAGGGAGTTGTCGATAAGTACAACGGCGATGAGGTAATGGCCTTTTTCCATGGACAAGACCACGCAAAGCGCGCCTGCGACGCTGCCCTCCGCGCCCAAGCCGCGATGGCCCGCCTCCGAGAGCGCCGCGCCAACCCCGGCCTCACCATGCGTATCGGGCTCCACACGGGCGAGGCCATCCTTGGGGTGATCGGCAGTGCCGTGCGCTACAACTACACCGTCCTCGGCGACACGGTCAACGCCGGCAAGCGCCTGGAGGGCCAGAACAAGGTCTACAAAACCCCGATCCTGCTCAGTGACGCCACGAACCAGCAGATCGCGGGTGGCTTTCTCACACGCCCCGTGGACATCCTCACCGTGGTCGGTAAGTCGCAGGCACTCCGGGTCTTTGAGCTACTGGACACCGCCGAGGACGCCACGCCCCTGCAGCGCGCCCTTGCCGAGCAGACCGAGCAGGCACTCACTGCCTACCAGCGTCGCGACTTTGCCCAAGCTCGTGCCCTCTGCGACTCGCTACTTGCTGAATTTCCTAGCGATGGCCCCGCGACCGTTCTCCGCGCACGCGCCGATGCCTTCACACAGTCTCCCCCGCCACCCGACTGGGATGGGGTCTGGCGCGCCACGGAAAAGTAGCCCCCTACTGCGCGTAGATGCTGCGCTTGCTGGCGACCAAGGCACTGAGCGAGCACGCCAGCGCCAGTGGCAGGGCGTAGGCCACTCCAAAGAGCTCCAGCCCCAACACCGCGCAGGCGAGCGGCGCACGCGCGGCTCCCGCAAAGACTGCGACAAAGCCCAGCGCGGCAAAGAACCCGGTCGGCTGGCCCGTAACCGTGGCAAACGCAGCGCCAAGCGTCGCCCCGATGCAAAAGAGCGGGGTCACCTCACCGCCCTTGAAGCCCGTCCCCAGGGTCACGACCGTGAAGAGAAGCTTCAGCGCAAAGGCCCCGAGCACCACGCCCCCCGGAGAGAAGCTGCGCGTCAAGAGCGGCAACCCCAGCCCGAGATAGTCGCGTGTCCCCGTGGCGTAGGTCAGCCCGATCACCAGCAGCCCGCCCAGCGCCGGGCGGAGCCAGAAAATGGGAAGCCGCCGCACGAGCGCCTGAACCCCGTGTAGCCCTTCCGTGAAGAGCCGACTTACCCCACCAAAGATACCGCCGGCGAGGACAACCCAGAGCAGGAGCGGCAGCGTGAGTGTCGGAAAGGGCGTCGCACTGGCGTAGACATGGTGGTGAATCCCCAGCCTCCGGCAGACAAAATCACCCACAAAGGCAGCGATCCCGCAGGGCAACAGCGCCTCGACGCGCGGCCTACCCGTGCGTGTCACCTCTAGGGCAAAGATCGTCCCCGCCCATGGTGTCCCAAAGACCGAGCCAAAGCCCCCACTCAGGCCGCAGAGCAAGAGCAGGCTCTGGTCGTCTGGAGGGAGCCGAAAGAGCCGCTGCGAGGCGCTTGCCACCGCCCCCCCAAGCTGGAGCGCCGTCCCCTCTCGGCCCGCCGACCCACCAAAGAGATGCGTAACAACCGTCGAGAGGAGAATGAGCGGTGCCATCCGAAAGGCCACGGGCTCGTCGGGCTCCTGAATGCGCGCCAAGAGGAGCTTAGTCCCCGCCTCCGTGCCGTTGCCGAGACGCTGGTAGAGAAGCGCGACCAGTGCCCCCGCCAAGGGAAGCCCGAATAAGAGAGCGGGGTGCGCGACACGAAAATCCGTGGCGGCGTAGAGTGCCTTGAGAAAGACCGCCGATGCCACTCCCGCAAGCCCCCCGACCCATGCCGCAAGCAGGCCCCACTTCCCTAGCCCTTTTAGTCGCGTCCGCATCTCTCCTACTGTACACTACAGGCATGCAAATCCGTCACTTTCGCATCCACTCGTTTGCGATCTCTGATCCCCCCCTTCGCTCGTCGTTTGGCCTCCATGCCCCGCTGGCGCTCCGTACCGTGATCGAGCTGGAGAGCGCCGACGGTGTGATCGGGATCGCCGAGACCCACGGCGGCTCTGGCCCCGCGGAGACCCTGGAGAGCCTGCGTCCCCAGGTGATCGGGCAGGATGCCTCCCAGCTCATGGCGTCGCTCACGGCGCTCCGAAGCCAGAGCAAGTACCGCACGGCGCTCTCGGCGCTGGAGGTCGCCGCGCTCGATCTGGTTGGCAAGACAGTCGGGTTGCCGGTGCACGCGCTCCTCGGAGGAAAGGTGCGTGAGGAGGTTCCGTTCTCGGCCTATGCCTTCTACAAGCACGCCTGGGGCGAGTCCAAGTACGGCGAGGCGCTCACCCCCGAGGGGCTGGTGACTCAAGTGCAGGAGCTCATCGCCGACTATGGCTTTGGCTCGGTGAAGCTGAAGGCGGGAGTGCTGGAGCCCGATCAGGAGATCGAGACGATTCGCCTGCTACGACAGACCCTGGGGCCGACCGTGCCGCTACGGATCGACCCCAACTGTGTCTGGAGCGTAGCGACATCGGTGCGGGTGGGCAAGGCGCTCCAAGCGGAGCTCAGCGACGGCGGCTACCTCGAGGACCCCGCCGAGGGCATGGCCGACATGGCCGCGGTGCGCGCCGGGCTCCTCGCGGAGGGAATCGACATGCCCCTCGCCAGCAACATGGCGGTCGTCTCCTTCGAGACTCTTGCGGAGGCGCACAAGACCGATGCCTGCCAAGTCGTGCTCGGGGACCACCACTACTGGGGCGGTCTGCGTGCGGTCGCCGCACTGGGCCGGGTCTGTGAGACCCTGGGGGTCGGGCTCTCGATGCACTCCAACAGCCACCTCGGGGTCTCGCTGATGGCCATGGCCCATGTCGCCGCCGCCACGCCGCAGCTGAGCTACGCCTGCGACACCCACTACCCCTGGCAGAGCGCCGATGAGGAGATTGTCGCCGAGGGCCGCATCCCGATTGTCGGCGGCAATGTGCGTGTCTCCGATGCCCCCGGTCTCGGGGTGACCCTCAACTACGACACCCTCGCACGCCTCAAAGAGCGCTACGAAGCCAGCCCCATCCGTGCCCGCGACGATGTCGCCGAGATGCACCAGCACGTCGATCCCCACTGGCAGCGCCGCCGCTGGTAGCGCCCCCATAAACGGGGGCGTCTTGCTGTCCTCGTGCCTCGGACACAAAGGCCTTCGGCCATCATTCGGTTCGGTATGGGCGGCACGCCCTTCGCAGCCGTAGGCTCTCCCGTCCCCTCGTTCCAATCGAGGGGAGTTGCAGGAAATCGTCCCCACTCTGGCGAAGCAAGCCCCATGGAAATGGAACCTGTGCTCACCGCCGAGGATCGGGCGTTTTTCGATCAGTGGGGCTATCTCGTGGTCAAGAAAGTTGTGCCCAAAGAAAGCTGCGACGCGGTAATCGACGATATCTATCGCTTCCTTGAGATGCGCCCCGACGATCCCGAGACGTGGTATCCGGTCAGGCGGCGCGGGTCGCTGGCGCACATCCACCAGACCCAGTCGCTCTGGGACAACCGGCAGAATCCCCGCCTCTACCAGACCTTCGCCGATCTCTATGGCACGGAGAAGCTCTGGACCAGCCTGGACCGCGCCTGCTTCAAGCCGCCCCTCTCGGAGAGGCACCCGCACCACAACGACCAAGGATTCGTGCACTGGGACATGGACACCAGCACCCCGCCCGAGACCTGGCCGTTCTTTGTGCAAGCCGTCCTCTGCCTCACCGACACCACCGAGGAGATGGGCGGCTTCTGCTGCATCCCCGGCTTCCACCGCAAGAACCTCGTCCGCTGGATCGCCGAGCAACCCGAGGGCCGCCATAGGTTCCAGCCCGATCTGACACGCCTCCCGGAGGGCATGAAAGTCACCCCCATTCCCGCCGAGGCGGGCGATCTGGTGATCTGGGATGTCACCCTGGCCCACGGCAACGGCGCCAACCATGGAACTGCCCCCCGACTCTGTCAGTACGTGACACACTACCCCGCCAGTGACGATCCCGCACAGGCCGCGGAGCGAGTGGCGTGCTGGGGGGAGCGCACCGCCCCGCCATCCTGGGAGCGCGATATCCCCGAGCCCTACAAAGGCCGCGAGCGCCAGCAGCACCCCGAGCCCGCCACGCTGACAGAGCTAGGCAAAAAGCTCCTCGGGCTGGAGCGCTGGTAGACACGGACAACAAGAGTGCCCTAAGAACAAGTCTTTGGGCTTGAGAGGGCTACGGCTGCCTTCGCAGCCAAGAGATTCCGTTGGGCACGAAGGTGCCCGTCGCCCTTTTAAGCCCGAGGACTCGTTCCTCGGGTCAATTGGGTAAAATCAATTCATGACCACGCCCGATGCGCTCCGCGCCCAGCTCTCCGGGGTGATCGCCTTTCCGGTGACACCCTTTCACGACGATCTCTCGCTCAACCTCGACGGCCTGCGCCACAACCTACAAGCCCTAAAGGAGGCTCCGATCTGCGCGGTGGTCGCCGGGGCGGGAACCGGGGAGTTCCACACGCTCTCGCCCGATGAGCTGCGCCAGGTGATCGAGGTGACGGTTGCGGAGCTGGGGGGGATCGTCCCCGTGCTGGCAGCGGCGGGGATCAGCACCGCGCTGGGGGTGCAGCTTGCACAGCAGGCAGTGGCGGCGGGCGTGGATGGCCTGCTTCTCTTTCCGGCCTACTACCCCACCACCGACGACGATGCCCTGCTGGAGTACTACAAGACCCTGGCGGCGGCGACACCGCTCGGGGTGCTGATCTACTCCCGCGATAGCTTTAATCCCTCGCCCGCCCTGGTGCAGCGCCTCGCCGACGCCATCCCCAATCTGATCGCCCTCAAAGACGGCCAAGGCGACACGCGGCGCTTGCAGCAGATCATGGACAAGGTCGGGGAGCGCCTGCTCTGGATCGGCGGCGCGGGCGATGACGCCGTGCCCAGCTACTACAGTATCGGGATTCGGACCTACACGTCGAGTATCGCCAACCTCGATCCTGAGATCTCCCAGCTCCTCCATGTCTACGCCAGCACAGGCGACAGCGCCGCCCTTGCTGCCACGATGAAGCGCTATGTCCTGCCCCTCTACGCCTTCCGGGCACGGCGCAAGGGCTACGAGGTCTCGGTGATGAAGCGCCTGATGGACCAGATCGGGCTTGTCGGCGGTCCCGTGCGCCCGCCCCTCGCCGACCTGCGCCCCGCCGAGCTCACCGAGGTGGAACAAATGGCCCCGCTCTGGCGTTCAGAGCGCTAGGAGCCCACCGGGCGATAGAATAACAACATGGCACAGAACAATGGCGGTGCGCCCAAGGTAGTGGCGCTCCTTGCTTTCGTCGGGCTGCTGGGCGGGTCCTGGTGGCTGAATAAGAAAAATGTCGCGCCGGAGACGGGCACTGTCAGCGGCGGTCCCCTCACCCCTGCCGCGCCCGATGCTCTCCAACGCTACGGCTTCACCCTCACCGAGAGTGCCAAGAAACTGGGGATCGACTTCACCCACACCGCCCCCAAGCTCGACCCCAAGCTTGAGCCGATCCTTCCCCGAATCGCCGACATGGGTGCCGGTGTCGCGGTCTGTGACTACGACAAGGACGGCTGGCCCGATCTCTATGTCACCCGCTCGGGGGAGAACAGCAAGAACGCGCTCTACCACAACAAGGGCGATGGCACCTTCGAGGAGGTGGGCGAGAAGCTCGGAGTCGCGGATATCAACAAAGACGGTACCGGGACCAGCCAGGGCGCGCTCTGGGGGGACTTCGACGGCGACGGCTGGGAGGACCTGCTGGTCTACAAGTGGGGCCGCGCGGAGCTCTTTAAGAACGACGCGGGCAAGGGCTTCACCCAGATGACCGAGACCGCAAACCTCCCCAAGTGGATGAACGCCAACACCGCCACCCTGGTGGACTACGACAAAGACGGCAAGCTGGACATCCTGCTCTGTGGGTACTTCGACGAGGAGCACGACCTGTGGCACCTGAAGACCACCAAGATCATGCCCGATGCCCTCAACTTTGCCACCAACGGCGCGCCCAAGCATCTTCTCCACAACGAGGGCAATTTCACCTTCCGCGACACGACCCAGGAGATGGGCATGACCATGCGCTCTTGGCTCCTCGCTGCGGTCGCGGCGGATCTTGTGGGCAGTGGCTACCCCGATCTCTTTCTGGCCTCGGACTACGGCAAGCCCGAGATCTGGCGCAACAACGCCGGCAAGAGCTTCACCCAGATCGGGGAGGAGGCGGGGGTCCGCAAGCAGGCCAAGAGCGGCATGAACGCCTCGCTGGGGGATATCTTCAACGATGGGCGCCTCTCGGTCTATATCTCCAATATCTGGGAAGACGGCCAAGTAATGCAGGGCAACAACCTCTGGGTGCCCAAGGAGAACCTCCCCAAGGGCAAGCTGGAGTACGAGAACCTCGCCGATGCCATGGGCGTGGAGAAGGGCGGCTGGAGCTTTGGGGCGCAGTTTGGCGACCTCAACAACGATGGCTTCCAGGACCTCTACCTCACCAATGGCTACATCTCCGCCGACAAGACCCAGAGCTACTGGTACGATTACTCCACCATCACCCCCGCCAACGCCGAGATTGTCCGCGATGTCGTCAACTGGGTTCCCATGAAAGGGCGCAGCCTGTCAGGCTACCAGCAGAAGCGGGTCTGGCTCAACGATGGCGCGGGACGCTTCACCGAGGTGGCACAGGCCGTGGGTGCCACCGATCTCTACGATGGACGCGGGGTCGCCCTCGCCGATATCGACAACAACGGCACGCTCGATGTGCTGGTCGCCAACCAGCGCGGCCCGCTGCTGGTCTACAAGAACCAAGCCGACTCCAAGAACCACTGGCTGACGCTCTCGTTGGAGGCAAAGGGCAGTGTAGTCGGGGCCGATGTGACGGTCTACTGGAAGGGCCACAAGCAGCGCCAGGTCGTGACCGGTGGGATGGGCTTCTGCGCCCAGAACGACCGCCGGCTCCACTTTGGGCTGGGCACAGATCCTGCCATCGAGAAGGTTGAAATCCGCTGGCCGAGCGGTAAACTATCCACAATCCCTGCACCGAAAGCAGACCAAATTCTTACCGTTAAAGAAAGCAATTCCTAAAGCCATGACACCGGCACTCTCCTACAATGCCCCTGCCAAGCGGGGCTTTCAGATCGACAGCAAGTATGTCGCCCCTCTCCTCATCAGCTGTATTCTCCTCTTAGGCCACTTCACCACCGGCATGCTCGCCGACTGGCGCAAGACCGCGGTCTGTATTATTGTCAGCATCCTCACCGAGGCCATCTTTGGCTACTTAACTCTCAAGAAGCTGCCGCACTTAGCGAGCGCCTATGTCTCGGGGATCTCCTGTGGGATTCTGGTGCGCTCGGTGGAGTGGTGGCCCTTTATTGTCGCCCCCGCCCTCTCAATCATCAGCAAGTACGTGATCCGCGTCGACGGCCGCCATATCTGGAACCCGTCGAACCTTGCCATCGTGTTGCTGCTGCTCGTGGCCCCTCAGTCGATGTACACGCTCTCGTTCCAGTTTGGCAACCATGTCTGGGCCGGAATCGTGATCTGGATCCTGGGCTCGGTGATTGTCTACCGGCTCAAGCGCTTCCATATCTGCTTCACCTACATCGCCAGCTTCGCACTCTTTGCCCTGCTCCGAGCCGCCCTGCACACCGACATGGCGTTTCTTCCTGCACTGAGCTTTGAGTTCGCGCCGCTGACCAGCGCGATGTACCAGCTCTTTGTCTTCTTCATGATCACCGACCCCAAGACCACGGTGCACTCCAAGAAGGGGCAGATGCTGGTAGCGTTCCTGGTCGCCGCGGCGGAGTTTGTCCTGCGTCAGTGGGGCAAGAACTGGAACATCCATATCGCCAGCCACGCGCCCTACTTCGCCCTAACCCTGATGGGCCCGGCAGCCAACCTGATCGAGATCTACAAGGCACGCCAGGCCAAGAAAGCAGCCAGCGCGTAGGTTGCCATCTCTCCGGCTCGCTAGGGCTCTCCACCTCTCTTCCCCTATTGCTCGCAAGCTCGCGGGAAGAGAGGCGTACCTATCGTGGCAGGCTCGTCCCTCTTCCCGCGACGAAGGAGCAAAAGGGGAAGAGGGAAGCCGTCTCAGCGGCAGGGAGATGGCCCGAAGCGTCTCAACGGCCAAATAAAAAGAGGAGCACCTTGTCGAAGCGATCCGCCCACGATGCCTCGTTGTGCTGGGCACCGTCGAACTCCTGGTAGGCGAGGTCCGTCCCCTCTTTCCAGCCTTTGTCCTTGAGCGCGTCCCGTAGCAGGCGGGCATCGGGGAGGGCCGTGTCGCCCTCCGCGCTCCCGATATCCACCCAGAGCTTCAGAGGGAGCTTGCGTGTAACGGCCTTCAAGATCGCCTTCTCGTCCCACCAAACCGACGGTGACAGCACCGCGAGCTTGCCAAACACGTCGGGGCGCTGGAGCCCTACCCAGAGGGAGATCAGTCCCCCCAACGACGAGCCCCCCAGCGCGGTACTCGCGGCATCGGGCTTGGTGCGGTAGCTACGGTCGATAAAGGGCTTGAGGTCGTCGGTGAGGAGCTTGCTGTAGAGCTCGCCCTTGCCCCCACGACCGCGCTTGTCCCGGGTCGGGGTGTACTCTTCCAGGCGAGTCGCGCCGGTGTTGTAGATGCCCACGATAATCAGCGGCTCGATCTTGCCCTCTTTGATCAGCCGCTCCGCGGTCTCGTCCACGCGCCACTCCTGGCCGTAGATAAACGAGGTCGCGCCATCGAAGAGGTTCTGCCCATCGTGGAGGTAGAGCACGGGGTAGCGCCGGTCGGGGCTATCGTAGTACCCCGGCGGCAGGTAGACCAAGACCGTCCGGCGTGGCTTGAGGTGCGACGAAGCAAAGTCCGTGTGGAGCCGAAAGAGCCCTGTGCGCGTGTGCCGCTCGGGCAGCTCCTGCCTCATCTCAGCGACTGCCCAGCAGCCCCGCCTTGCGACTCTCCCCGCTCTCGGGCAGTGCCTCGCCCTCCACGGAGATCGCGGCGACATAGGCAGGGCGGATCAGGATGGTATTCTTCTCGCTCTCGTAGCGAATCGGGTCCACAGCCAAGGTCGCCCAGGCCGCCGCCTCCGCCGCTGCTGAATCAACGGCATCGAGTTCCCGGCGGAAGCTCCCCCCGGTGGTATGGTAACAAATCCGAAACTTAGGCATGGGCTAGTGTACCGTATTCCTAGAGAGAGCTAGCCCTGAAACCGAAACCCGAAGGCATCTTCCCAGTCGTAGATCCGGGCTTTGGTGACGGCACCGCGGACGAACGAGCGGAAGGTCATGCCACTACGATAGATCTCGTCCTCTTGCCCTGCAAGCCGGCAGCGCAGGTGGGTCTTGCCCTGTTTCAGAGCCAGAGCGCAGCGCTTGTGACCATCGAGAATTGTCCAGTTGCCATCGACACGGCAGACCGTCACGGGGATTTCCTGATACTCCGGGTGTCTTGTCAAGCTCTCCAGCGCCTCCTCCGAGACCGAGCGAATCTCCTGTGAGGGCTGAAGCGACCGGGGCGAGACGAGGCTGATGGGGTGGAGCAAGCAGCCGTCTGTCGTGAGCTCGTTCACAATGAGAGCCGCAATACTTTTTGCATCGAGCACGGACGAGTCCACCACTAAGTCGTAGTTGCTCAGGTTGTTTAGCGACGCATTGTAGTACTTCAAGAACCGATTGTTCTCGCTAAAATAGCGCTCGCGCAGCAGGTTCATCGCGTTTTCTTTGGAGACAAAGCTCTCGCCAATGCGCTCCTGGCCATAGACGCGCGCTGCCGCCACCGCAGGCAGACAAGTCACAAAAACCTTGAGCGAGTAGGGCATGAAGTGCCACGCCAGCCGCGAGTCAAAGATAAAGCGCTCTTTCTCTTGCCCAATGCGCTGGGTGAGTGAGTCGATCTCATCGTCGATGGAGCGATCACTCTCCGCAAGCTTGTTGTACTCCAGAGTCGTCAAGTTCTTCGATGCGGCGATCTGGCGCTGCATTGCCCCCGTGGAGTAGTACTCAATCTGTAGGCTCTCCTGTAGTAGCTTTGCAACCGTTGTCTTCCCACAGCCCGGCTCGCCGGTAATTGTAATCTTAATGGACATTTCGTCTATTCTATCGTAGCGGTACAATGCCTGAGTGCACGATGTTTTTGAGGCGCGGCTGGTAGAGCGATTTCGGCAAGGCGATGCCCGCGCGATGGAGACACTCTTTGAGCTCTATGCGGACCGGGCGCTGGGGCTGGCGATGCGGCTGACGGAGACGCGGGAAGATGCCGAGGAAGTGGCCCAAGAGGCGTTTGTGCGGGCGTTTCGCAGTGCGCGCCAGCTCACGGGCGGCCACACAAAGCGCTTTGGTCCCTGGCTCTTTGCCATTGTGCGCTCGATTGCCGCCGATAAGCGCCGCCAGCTCCGGCTCCCCACGCTCTCGCTAGAGACTCCCGCGGGTGCAGCGCTGGTCAGCCGGGTCCGCACCGAGGACGAGGCCCTGGCCCGTGCGGAGCGCAAGGCGCTTCTGGACGCTCTCGAGTCCCTCCCCGAGGAGCACAAGCTCGTGCTGACCCTCTGCGATCTGGAGGACATCCCCCACGCCGAGGCCGCCGAGGTGCTGGGCCGCTCGGTCGCCGCCACGAAATCCCTGCTCTACCGCGCCCGCCGGGCGTTGCGGGATGCGCTGGTCGCCGGGGGTTAAAAATCCCCGGCAGCAGTCAAGAGCGTCCCAAGGACGCGTAAACCGCGTCGTTTATCGCGTCCCCGGGACGCTCCCCAACACCAGACGGGGATTTCCAATCCCCGGCGAAAAAAATCCCCAACCCCGCGACGCTTTTTGATTTCAACCTACGTCTTTGTTTGTGAATGAACGACGAAACCATCCGTGAGCTGATCGGGCCGTACCTCGACGACGACCTGCCGACTGAGGCAAAGCGGCGTGTGGAGGAGGCGATCCTAGCCTCACCCGCGCTGGCATGGGAGGTGCAGACCCTCAAGATCACCCGGGAGCGGCTCCGCACCGATGCCGGCGAGGTCGTCGCCTCGGATGCGTTCCGAGCCCGCACCCTGCGTGCGCTTTACACCGACAATCCACATCTTCAGAACGAAGACACCGAAAACAAAGAAGCCGGGCAGTTCACCTTGCCCATCAAGCTCTAAACACCACAGAGCTCCCCAAGACGTGGGAGCTAAAGGGCAAAAACTATGCAAGCAATCACCGCACGAAAAGACCTCTACGAGGCAGTACAGACCGTCGGACGCGCCGTCTCCGGGCGCTCGACCCTCCCGATTCTCTCCCATATCCTAGTCACCCCGCAGGGCGGCTCGAACCTGAAGCTCACCGCGACCGACCTGGAGATGTGGGTGGAGTGCTCGCTCACCGCGCGTATCCAGGCGAGCCTGGGCGACATGGAGGAGGCCGGTGGCTTCACGGTGCCGTCGCGCTACTTCACCGAGATCCTCGGCGCGCTCCCCGAGGCCGATGTGATCCTCGACCGCCCCGATGGTGGCAACAAGACCCAGCTGCGCTGTGGTCGCTCGGACTACAGCCTGCTTGGGCTGCCCGCCGAGGAGTTCCCCGCCCTCCCCGATGTCGAGCCCACCGCGACCATCACGATGAACGGTGCCGTGCTCAAGGCGATGATCAAGCAGGTCGCCTTCGCGGTCTCCACCGACGAGACCCGTGTGATCCTGACGGGCGTGCTCTTTATCTTCAATGGCCAGCAGATCAAGATGGTCGCCACCGACACCCACCGCCTCGCGGTGCGTGGCGGGATCGCGTCTTCGGGCGAGGGCCAGGGCCAAGCGGTCCTTCCTGCCCGTGCCATGAACGAGATCAGCCGCTTGGCTGGTGACGAAGACGAAGTGGTGATCGCGCTGGCGCAGGGTCAGGCACGCTTTGAGGTGAATAAGAAGAACTCCAACGGCGACACAGTTGCGACCACGACCCTCATCACCCGCCTGATCGAGGGCCAGTTCCCCAACTACGAGCGTGTCATCCCCGCCGGCCACGAGCGCAAGCTGACTCTGGAGACCGCCGAGTTCCAGAAAGCCGTCAAGCGTGTGGCCATTGTCGCCCGTGAGAACGCCAACCGGATTGTCCTAGAGACCGAGGGCGCGCAGCTGGCGATGTCCGCGGAATCGGGGACCATTGGCTCCGCCCGCGATGAGATCGAGGTGGCACGGGAGGGCGACGATATCCAGATCGCGTTCAATGCCAAGTACCTCGGGGATGTGCTCGCCGCGATCGAGACCGAGGGAGTCGTCCTGGAGCTCACCGAGCCCCTGCGCCCCGGCATCCTCCGCCCCATCGGGGACAACGCCGCCGACTATCTCTGCGTCCTGATGCCCATGCAGGTGATCTAGGGGGGACATCCCTCCCCCCGGCCCCCTCCCTTCCCCTGAAACCCGACTTCGTCGGGGGGAAGGGAGGGGGTGAATCTACCAAACCCACCCCCACTCGTTCCTCGTCTCCCCTCCCTTCGTCCCCGCGAAGCGGGAAACAGAGCGAAGGGAGGGGCTGGGGGAGGGATGTATCCCCGGGGAGGGATGCTTGTATGTCAGGTACACTTCTCCCATGCCGTTGCAAACCCCACCCCAGACCCGCGCCGAGCGCACGGGCTACGCCGAGACAAGCCACTACGACGATGTGATTGCATTTCTGGAGGCGCTCAAGCTCCCCATTACCGTGCTGGCGACCAGCGACCAAGGGCGAAAAGTCCCGCTGGTAACCCTTGGGAAGGGCAAGCTCAAGGTCTACATCCAGGCCAATATCCACGGGGGCGAGGTGGAGGGTAAGGAGGCCGCGCTGATGCTCCTGCGCGACCTGCCCAAGTCCCACCCCAAGCTCCTAGAGAAGCTCACGCTGGTTGTCTGCCCGATCTACAACTGCGATGGCAACGAGAAATGGGGCGAGGGCAAGCGCAACCGGGGCTCCCAAGACGGCCCCGAGGTGATTGGGGAGCGGGCCAATGGGGCGGGGCTCGATCTCAACCGAGACTGCATGAAGGCGGAATCGCCGGAGATGCGCGGGGTCTTGGAGCACATCTACAGAAAACACGATCCCGCGCTCGTGCTGGATCTGCACACGACCAACGGGACACGCCACGGGTATCATCTCACCTACTCCCCGCCCCTCAACCCCAACTCCGACCCCGCCGTGCTCGCCTATGTCCGCGACTCCCTGCTCCCGATTGTCCGCAAGCGCCTCGAAAAAGAGAAGTCCTGGAAGCTCTTTGACTACGGCAATGTCGAGCGGCGCGGCATGGAGCGTGTCTGGGCGACCTTTGGCGACGAGCCACGCTACGTCACCAACTACGCCGGGCTACGGGGCCGCCTCTCCATCCTCTCCGAGGCCGTGAGCTTCCTGCCCTTTGAGACACGTGTCAAGGTGACCTATGACTTTGTCTTGGCGATCCTGGAAGAGGCCGCCAAGGACAGCGAAAAGATCCAGCAGCTGGTCAGAGACGCCGACAAGCGCCGTCGTACTGAGCTTGGGGTGCGCTTTGAGATGGCCGCTCGCGCCACGCCAGAGTCCGTCCCGCTGGAAAAGCCCGGCCCCGATGCCGAGACAGACCATCGAAAAGCCCCCAAAGAGCTGGAGCAAGTAACTCTCCCTGTCTGGGATCGCTTCAAAACCACCCGCTCGAACAAAGTTCCGAAGGGTTATTTTGTCACCCACGGGAAGGTCATTGAGCTTCTCAAGAGCCATGGCATCCAAGGCCAAGACTACTCGCACAAAGGAAGTATCGAGACGTTCGTCGTGAGCCAGAAGCAAGTTAGTCGCACACCGTTTCAGGGGCATCGGCTGATTCAGTTTGAGGGAAGCTGGATCGAGAAGGAGGCGCTCGTCACCTTTGGCTGGTTTGTCCCGACAGACCAGCCCCTTCAGGCTCTGATCTTTCAACTTCTGGAGCCGGAGAACCTCGATAGTGCCGCCGCTTGGGGCCTTTTTGAAAACCCTCCCGGCTTTGAGGCCCCGCTACCACTCATCCGGGTGCCACAAAAATGAGCTGGGAGTTTTCCAACCAGACAGTCGAGAACGAAGGGGCGACGATCCACTACGAGGTGCACGGCGAGGGCGTCCCTCCCGTGATCTTGCTCCATGGCTTCTCGAGCTCGTTTCGGCGCAACTGGCACGGGGTGGGCTGGACACAGGCCTTTGTTGAGGCGGGGCGGCGCGTGATCGGGCCGGACCTGCGGGGGCATGGGCGCAGCAGCAAGTTCCACACCTACGATGCCTACTGGCCCGCCAAGCTCTGCCGGGATATTCTCGCCGTGCAGGATGCAGCGGGCGCGGCACCGGCAGACTTTCTGGGATTCTCGATGGGCGGCGGGCTCGCGCTTCAGTTTGCGATGCTCTACCCGGAGCGGGTGCGGCGGTTGGTGCTCGCGGGAATCGGGGATAAGGTGCTACGGACCAAGAGTATCCCCATGCTGCCCAGCACGATTGCCCAGGCGCTAGAGGCCGAGAGTGTGGAGAGCATCGAGTCGCCGATTGGGAAGCAGTTCCGTAGCTTTGCGGCCAAGACCAACAACGATCTCAAGGCGCTGGCGGCGCTGATGCGCGGGCCGGGCTGGCCGGGTCGGGTAGACGAGCACCGCGAGCTCAGCGTCCCCACACGGGTGATCCTCGCCGAGACCGATACCTTCATGCCTGAGACGGAGCGTCTGCGGGAAGCGCTACCGGGGGCGGAGTTTGTGACGGTCCCGGGGACCGATCACCTGAGCCTGGCGCTCTCAAGCGAGTTCAAGCGCCTAGCTCTGGAGTTTCTGGAGTAGTCGCTCGCTAGGGAAGAATATGAGCGATCATGGCATTTGTCCCCACAGAGCAAGAGGGGTCGGTTCCCAAGTTGTTGGGGGTGTAGGTGCCGCCGGCCTGGCAGAAGGGAGTACCTCCCTTGATGTAGGTGGTGGTACCGTTGCCACAGAGCACGGAGAGCGCAGGCATGGTCGAGCCCTGAGCGAGCTTGTTGTCCATGGCATACTGCTCCTTGGCGGAGTCGATCACCCGCAGGTTGCGCAGACAGCCACGAGCTCTGGCATTCTCTCTGGTACGACGTAAATTCGGGGCTGCAATCGCAAAGACCACGCTCACGATACACACCACCATCATCACTTCCACAAGGGTAAACCCACGTCGGCGAAACTGTTTTTGAACCATCCTCGTCATCCTCAGTAGAGAGTATCAGTAGATTTGCCAGGAATCTTAAGGGAGAGTGTGAGAAAGGGGAGCTGCGCCAATCGAAGTCCCGATCGAGCAGGTAGGATCCGCGGAGAGAACCCCAACCGTATAGGTCCCCCCCGACTCACAGATGGGGCCTGGGCCTTTGATATAGGTCGTGGTTCCGTTGCCACAGAGCGCAGAGAGCGCAGGCAGGGTTGCCCCGGCGGAGAGGTGGTTGTCCATCCCGTACTGCTCTTTTGCCATCTCAATCACCTTGAGGTTCTTCACACAGCCGCGTGCGCGTGAGACCTCGCGCGCACGGAGAAACTGTGGCACTGCAATAGAGAACAGGGTGGTGAGGATCATCAGCGCCACCATGATCTCGATTAAGGTGAAGGCACCTCGTTTCTTGGGTGATTTTTTCGAGTCATGCATTATAGTAGCATTATCGGTCTTGCTACATTATTGCTCAGGGCAAACACGGTAAAATAGGCACTGTGACTTTTGACCAAGCGGTTGGCTATCTTGCCAATCGCATCACTTTTTCTCCTCGCAAAGACCCTGCCCGCCTCCGCGCACTCCTCGCCGAAGTCGGCTCTCCCCAGGACCGGCTTCCCTGTGTCCATATTGCCGGCACCAATGGCAAGGGCTCCGTCACGACCATGACCGCCGCAATTCTCCAGGCGGCGGGCTATACGGTGGGGGCCTATCTCTCTCCCTATGTCTTCTCCCTCGGGGAGCGCTGGCAGGTCAATGGGCTCCCGCTCTCCGAAGAAGCCCTCGCCCGGCATGTCACTGAGCTTGCTCCCTTTGTGGAGCGGATCAGCGCCGGGGAGCTGGGTGCGATCACAGAGTTTGAGCTTAAGACCGCGATCGCCTTCAAGCACTTTGCCGAGGTCGGGGTGGACTTTGCGGTGATCGAGGTGGGGATCGGGGGCACCTACGACTCGACCAATATCATCCCGCCGCCCCTCGCGGCCGCGATCACGAGTATCGGCTTCGACCACATGGCGCTTCTGGGAAACACGCTCGGTGAGATCGCCGCGCAGAAGGCAGGGATTCTCAAGCACGGCACCCGCGCCTGTATCACCCCGGTCACCGATCCTGAGGCGCTGGCCGCGATCCAGCAGAAGGCCACCTCCGAGGGGGTTCCCCTCACCCTGGTGCGTGGCGACGAGCTCCCGGGCGGCATCACGCTGGCGCTGCGAGGGCCGCACCAGCGGGTCAATGCGAGCACGGCCACCCTTCTCGCACGGACTCTGGAGCTTCCCGAGAGCGCGATCCGGGCGGGCTTAGAGTCCGCGACTCTCCCCGGGCGCTTCCAGCTCTGTTTGGGTGGGCGGCTGATCCTGGATGGAGCACACAACGAAGACGGTGCACAGACACTCGTTGCCGCCCTCACCGAGGAGTTCCCCGGCGAGAAGTTTGTCTTTGTGATCGGCTCCAAGCAGACCCACTCCCCCGCTCCCTTCCTCGCCGAGCTCGCCCCCCTGGCCGCGGCCGTGATCGCGACCGAGCCAAGCTTCAAGCCCACACCCGCCCGTGAGGTCGTGGCCGCCGCGCAGCGCCTTGGGCTGCCCGTAACCCACCAGGTGCCGGTCGCGGCGGCTATCGAGGCAGCTCTCCAGCGCACCGAGCGCGTCGTGGTCACGGGCTCGTTCTATGTCGTGGGCGAGACCCCGGTGCGCTACTTAGCTCGATAGTAAGACCAGATAACGCGAAAGCCCGGACAACAAGCAAGCCCGGACAACGAGTGTCCGGGCTTGAGAGGGCGACGGCTGCCTTCGCAGCCAGGAGAGATACTAGCCGCCTAGCTGTGCCAGGCGCTCGGTGAGCTTGGCTTGCTTGTCGAGGAGCTCGGCCTGCTGGGTGCGGGTCTTGGTCACAACGGCCTCGGGCGCGCGCTCGGCGAAGCTGGGATCGCTCAGGCGCTTGTTGAGCCCTTCCAGGTCCTTCTCTATCTTGAGCAGCTCGCCCTCGATTCTCCCCTTCTCCGCCGCCAGCTCCTCGGGGGTCGCCTCGGGGCGGGGCAGGCGGACATCGCCAAAGCGCGTGGGTTGGAGGTAGCCATCGGAGGGGCCGGCCCCCAGCACGAGCGTAAAGCGCGTTAGGAACTCGATAATCGAGCGGTTGGCCGCTAGCACGTCGGGGTGGGCGGTCTCCACAAACGCCTCGCCGCCTTTTTTGAGGTTGTTGACGGCTTGGAGGTTGCGAATCGCCGCCGTGATCTCCTGCACCGCCTCCCACTCCGCTTCCGCTGCCTCATCTCGGTAGTGCGCCAGCTCGGTGGGATAGGCTGCCTGCATGAGAAAGTCGCAACCGGCGGCCTCTTTTGCACCAGGAAGCGCCTGCCAGAGAGTCTCGGTCAGGTGCGGTAGGATCGGGTGGAGCAGGCGCAGGGCACGCTCCAAGGTGAACCAGAGGACATCCTTGGTCTCGCTGGCTCCCCCGCTTGCGGGGGCGGGGGGGGCCGCGAGGCGGGGCTTTGCGGCCTCCACGTACCAGTCGCAGAAGTCGCTCCAGAAGAACTCGTAGAGCGCCCGCGTGGCATCGTCGAGGTTGTAGGTCGCGAAACCCTCGTTGACCAGCTCCACGGTCGCCGCGAGCCGCGAGAGAATCCAGCGATCCACGAGCGCCTCGGGCTTGGGTTCAAATGCAGCTCCCCCGCTTGTGGGGGCGGGGGGGGCCTCCAGGTTCATCATCACGAAGCGCGATGCGTTCCAGATCTTATTGGCGAAGTTGCGGGCCTGCTCCACTTGCTCCTGCTTGCCGGCCTTCACGGGCTTGAAGCGGATGTCCTGGCGCTGGCCGGCCTCACGGGCGAGGGCGAAGCGCAGGGCATCGGCACCGTAGAGGTCGATCAGCTCCACGGGATCGATTCCATTGCCCTTCGACTTGCTCATCCGGCGACCGTGCTCGTCCAGAACCGTCGCGTGGATATACACATCGTCGAAGGGCTTCTTGCCGATAAAGCGCTCGCCGGTCATGATCATGCGCGCCACCCAGAGATAGAGAATCTCCTGGGCCGTGCTGAGCAGGCTGGTTGGGTAGTAGTAGTCGAGATCAGAGCTCTCCTGCGGCCAGCCCAGGGTCGCGAAGGGCCAGAGCGCGGAGCTAAACCACGTGTCGAGCACATCGTCGGACTGGAGAATTTCGGTGCTCCCTAGCTTCGCCTCTGCTTCGGCCTGGGTGCGGGCAAAGACCCAGCTGCTGGCCTCCTCCGGGTTGGAGTCGGTCTTGCGCCAGACGGGAAGCCGATGCCCCCACCAGAGCTGGCGCGAGATCGGCCAGTCGCGGATATTCTCCATCCAGCGCAGGTAGAGCTCGCGGTAGCGCTCCGGCAGGAAACGGATCGAGCCGTCGCGTGCCGCACCGATCGCCTTGTCTACCAGCTCCGTGCCACCCATCTTGCAGAACCACTGGCTCGACGGGCGCGGCTCGATCACGGCACCGGAGCGATCGCAGTAGGGTACGGTATGGCGATAGGGCTCGATCTTCTCTAGGAGCCCCAGCTCCTCCAGGTCGGCGACAATGCGCTTGCGCGCCTCGAAGCGGTCCAGGCCGGCGTAGGCACCCGCGTTGGCGGTCATCTTCGCATCGGGGCCGATCACCTCGATCCGCTCTAGGCCATGCCGATTCCCCATCTCGTAGTCGTTGGGATCGTGGAAGGGGGTGATCTTCACCGCGCCCGTTCCAAACGCCGCGTCCACAAAGTCATCGGCGAGCACGGGAATCTCGCGCCCCACGAGCGGGAGCGTGATGGTCTTGCCCAGCACGGCCTTGTAGCGCTCGTCCTTGGGGCTCACCGCCACCGCCGTGTCGCCCAGCAGGGTCTCGGGACGGCTGGTCGCCACGACAATATAGCCACTGCCGTCGGTGTAGGGGTAGCGCAGGTGCCAGAGGGAGCCGTCCTCCTCCCGGTTGTCGATCTCGATATCGGAGATCACGCTCTGGAAGCCCGGCGACCAGTTCACCATGCGCTCCCCGATGTAGATATAGCCGTCGGCGTAGAGCTGCTCAAAGACCGTGAGGATCGCCTCCACATAGCTCTCGTCCATGGTGAAGCGCAGGCGGTCCCAGTCGTAGCCGCACCCGAGGCGCTGCATCTGGCTCACAATCTTATTGCCGTACTCCTCTTTCCACTCCCACACCTTCCCGATAAACGCCTCGCGGCCTAGATCATAGCGGGTCTGTCGCTGCTCGGCGCGGATCTTCTTCTCGACCACGGCCTGGGTCGCGATTCCGGCGTGGTCGGTTCCGGGGAGGATGAGCACGTTGAAGCCGAGCATACGCTTCCAGCGCCCCAGGGTGTCCATCACGGTATGATTCAGCGCGTGGCCCATGTGCAAGGCCCCGGTGACATTGGGCGGGGGGATCGTAATACAATACGGCGTCCGGCTATCCGGCGTGGCCTTAAAAGCGTGATTTTCCAACCACTGGGCGTAGATCGCCGCCTCCGCTTCCTGTGGCTCGTAGCGTGTTGAGAGTTCCATATACCTTTTTCCTCCGCCGATTGGAAATCGGCGTCTGCAGTAGCCTGCGGCTGCGAAGCCCGTGCCGGGCTGGAGAGCTTGTTCCCCCATCCCGGCACGAGCTTTGCGGCTGAGGGACGAAGCCATTGCAGACGCCGATTTCCAATCAGCGAACAAAAAGCCTCGCGTCCCCAGGCGACTATGCCCAGGGACGCGAGGCTCCAGAAAGTTTTAGAGCCGCTCGCGCGGTACCACCCCGGTTCGTCGGCGCAGGGCCGACGCACTTTCATGCGCTATCTCGGGCGCAACCCGGTCCACTCAGAAGGCGACCTTCGGAAGGCTCTTTCCTATCGCAGCTCTCAGCCGGTGACTGCGACTCTCTGGTGGGAGAGACCAACCTACTCTTCCTTCGTCGGCGTGGCACACTCGACGTGTGCCTCAGTATAGCCCACGCTTCGTGAGATTTCCAGCAAAAAGGCCGCCCCCCCAACGACGCAGGGAAGCGGCCTTCTCGGGAAGGAGAGAGCTACTTCTTCTTCGCGGCAGGAGCCATCTTGGAGGCAGGAGCCTTGGTGTCGGCCTTGGCGGCAGGCTTAGCCGCGGGCTTCTTGGCATCGGCCTTAGCGGCAGGCTTGGCCGCGGGCTTCTTGGCATCGGCCTTAGCAGCAGGCTTGGCCGCAGGTGCCTTGGCATCGGCCTTGGCGGCGGGCTTCTGCGCGAAGGAAGCGACACTGAGCAGCGACAGTGCGGAGAGCATCACAAGGGTGCGGAACATGGTCTTCATAGTTACCTCTAGTTTTGTGGTTTTTACCCCTAAGGGGGATTTCCAGAGAGCAATGCGTCACCCGAGGGTGAATTTGTTCCCACGGGCTTAATTTTTTTTGCAATCGTGAAAAACCTGAGGGAATGACCGGGGTTGTCGGCGCGAACCACGGCGGCGGCGGCCTGGGGAAGTGCCAGCGAGCTCCGGTAGATCAGGTAGCGCGGCTCCCACGTGGGGAGGAATTTTTTCTTGTAGGCATGGAGCCCCTCAAAGGAATAGAAGCGTCCCCCGCTCCGAAAAACAAGGTTCAGAACCCGCTCCACCAAGGGATCGTCGGCGTCCTGTCCCACCCCAGAGAGCGGAGCCAGCCCGAGGTTAAAGGTCGCAAACCCCTGCTCCCGCGCCCACTCAAAGAGCGTCACAAAGACCAGGTCCATCACCCCGGACTCCGCATCCCGGCGGCGGCGCATGAGGTCGATCGTACTCTCGGACTTCTGGTACTCGGGGATCACATTGGCAAAGGCAACCAGAGTTCCGTCGGCATCGTGCACCACCGCCAGAGGGCCATCGTTGAGGTAGGCCTCGTCGAACCAGCCCAGCGAGAAGCGCTTCTCCCCACCGTGCTGCTGGTGGAGCCAGTCATCGCTGACCGCTTTTAGCTGGCGCAGGAGCTCGGGCGAGTACGGGGGCGAGAGCACCTCCGCCGTGTAGCCCGCCTTCCGGAGCCGCCCCACTCCCCCCCGCAGGCTCTTCACCGCGCGCCCGGCCAGGGTGAAGCTCGCGACATCGACCACCGCCTCACTGCCGATCCCCAGGGCCTGGAGCCCCGCCGCCTGGTAGGCATCGAGGTGGTCCGGGAGGGTCTGGTAGAAGGCGGGCTCCCAGTCATTCTCGGTGCAGAAGGCCACAAAGCCCGTGATCGCGGCGGCGATATCGTCGGTGGGTCCGATCGGGTCCCCCAGCGCGACCGCCGAGCGTCCCACCAAGGCGTAGCCCACCACCGAGCCCCCCGCACTGAACCAGTAGAGCTTGTCCGAGAAGAGAACAAAGCGTGCCAGCGACGAGCACCCGTGGGCCTCGACAATTGTCTTGGCGCGGAGCTGCTCGGTGGGAGTGGCGCGCTGGCGCAGGAGCACGGGCTGGAGGAGCGTAAAGAGGGCGTAGCCCAGCGTGGTCGCCCCCACCGTGTAGATCGACTCCGTGAACCAGCGCCCAAAGCGTGTCACCGGGAGCGGCCCCGGGTCGCTGAACGAGAAGAACATCGCCAGGGTCTGCTCCAGAGCGGCACGGAAACCAAAGTCGTAGGCGAAGTGGCGGTCCAGGAGCCAGAATCCCAGGATGCCATAGACCAAGGTAAAGCCCAGCGCCCCGACCAGCACACGGACGCCTTGGTGGATGGTCGGGCCGTCGGAGCGGGCGATAAACTTGGTGCGCTGCGACCAGAGCATGGTCAGGAGCCCCAGCCCCAGCACCGCCTCTTCCCAGTCGAGGCCCTTGGAGAGGTGCGCCACCACGGAGAGCACGACCGCGACTATCGCCAGCCGGTGCGCGAGCTTCTTACGCCGCAGGAGCCCCTGGGCCAGCAGAAAGAGCGCGAACGCTGCGAGAACAGTCGCTAGGCGGGATCCGTAGCGCACCTCCAGCGGCAGGTGGTTGCGCAGGAACGAGAGGCGCAGCCCCAGCGCGGGGAGAGTGGCGCTGATGAGGTTGGTCAGGCCCATGAGCGCGGTCAGACCGCTAAGCACCCGGACACCGAGGTCGCTCCGCGGGTGCAGGCGCAGCCGGCTCAGGTGGAGCACCGCCCCCACCGCCAGGGGAAGCCAGAGCGCCAGCCCCCGAAAGGCCAGGGTTACGGCGGCGGCCTTGACCACGGGCACTCCCAGCGAGACAAAGGTCACAGTCATCATCCCCTCGACCGCGCCCAGGCCATCGGGGGTGACAGCAACAATCCAGAAGAGGAGCCCGACCGAGAACGCGGCCAGAACGGTGCCCGGTGCGAGGTGGAGCCCAAACGCACGAGAGAGAAAGGCGAGGCAGAAGAGATCGGCCACGTGCGCGGCGAGCGCCAGACAGAGCGGAGCCAGGAGTCGCCGTGGCTGCGCAAAGAGCTCGCCTGCGCTCTCACTGGCATGGCGGGCCTGCTCTGCTCCCCAGCCGGCAGGGAGCCGCCCCCGCGCCAAGCGCTCCATACCCGCGAGGAGCCGCTCCAGCCGGGCAAGCTCCCGGTGGGCCAGCACGAGCCCCCCGCCCCAGAGACCGATCAGCACCAGGAGCCCCAGCGCCGCGAGGAGCTCCGCGGGACGGAGCGCGCCATGGAGCCAGAGGGTCACCAAGCCGGCGAGCAGGACCACGCCGAAGGTCGCCAGATCACAGACCCGCACCACGAGGAGCGCGGCGGTCGCACGGGCAGGGGCGACCCCGCGGCGGGTCGCATCGGCGACAAAGGCGGTCGCCCCGGTGCCGGGGACCGTCAGGTTGAGAAACAGCGATGTAAACCAAACGGGGGCAAGGACACGGGCACGCACCGGCGCACCGACCGCGGCAAACGCCGTGGCATGGAGCGCGATCATGAGCACAAAGAAGCCCAGCTGGCAGCCTATCGCGCCCAGAACGGGGACGAGCCGTGCCTGCTCCAGCGCGACAATCAGCGCGAGAAGCTCCTGGCGCTGGAAGGCAATCGCGACCGCAACCGCCCCCAAGAGGAGTACCGTTATCCACCCAGGTCGCATTAGGCTATCACCTGCTTCCACCACTGTCCCAGGAGCGGCAGGGCACTCTGGAAGTGTGCACTCCAGAAGCCCCACTTATGCGCACCCGGGTCTCGGTCCAGACGAACGGTCGCTCCCTCGGAGCGCGCGACACTGGTGAAGCCCACCGCATCGCTCACTAGCTCCTGGTCATCGTCGGCGCCCACCGCCACGTAGAAGTGCAGCTTCTTGCGGAGCTCGGCGGGAACACGGCGGATCTGCTCGATCGGCGAGTTGGCACTGCGCACCGCCGGATCGGTCCCAAAGACATCGGTATCGTCCCCCCAGTCGTCCTTGACCCGCAGGTCGCCGGAGAAGACCAGGGCGCTCTGGAAGCGGTCCGGGTGGCGCACCGCCAGGTTGGCCGCGCCGTAGCCGCCCTCCGAGAGCCCGCCAATCGCCCAGAGAGCGGGGTTGGTGCTGGCGCGGTAGGTCTTCTCCATGTACTGGGTCAGGTCCCGCACCACCGCGGTCTCCATGTTGCACGTGCCGCCCTTGGCATCGGCCCACTCCGAGCCGCCTTTGTAGAAGGGGCCATGGCCATCGGGGAGGACCACGAGGCAGGGAGGAAGCGCGCCCGAGGCAATGGCCTGGTCGATCGCGCGGTGGGCATTGCCCTCGTAGAGCCAGTCGAGCGGCTCGCCGGGCGCACCGTGGAGCAGGACCAGCACGGGGTAGCGCTGGGTGGGGTTCAGGGCAAAGGCAGGGGGCGTGTAGACATAGAGCGCCCGCTTCTCCCCCAGCGCCGCGGAGTAGTACTGGGCCTTCTCCAGCTTCCCACTGAGCTTATGCCCCATGACCTGGCGCTCGTGAAAGGCATGAAAAATATCGGCACGGACAGGGGCGACGTGCATCACAGTCAGGGCAACGAGGGCCGGTAAGACAAAGCGTTTCATGGGAGCCTTTGCGTTTTCGTGGCTCCATTGGTTCCCTGATTAAAATTCCACGCACGGTTAACGTCCGGCTGTTGGGCCTGCGGCCGCCTCCTCGTACCTCGTCGGTAGTGGCTGGTAGGGGCGGGGAACTTCTCGGGTGGGTCACCTCGCTTAGAGAGGCATGCAACGTGTCTTCTTACGTCTCGCAGGAGCCCTTGCGCTCCTCTCCCCCACGCTCGCCCATGCCGACGAGCCCATCAACCCGGAGCGCCCCGGCTTTACCAACGGTGCCGCGACTGTCGGGAAGAAAGTGCTCCAGCTGGAAGAGGGCATCACCCGTAGCGCAGGGACAAATACCTTGGGCGACGGTGGGATCTTACGCTATGGCCTCTCCGCGCAGACCGAGCTACGGCTGGGCATCCCGAGCTGGCAAAAAGCTACCAAGTTCTCCACCGGCAGCTACGGTGTCAAGACGACCCTCTGCCCAAACTTGGGGCTGATTGTCCAGACCAGCGCCGAGCGCCCCACCCAGACCCAGGCGGCGCTGGAGGCGGAGTTTGCGGTGACCAAGGACTGGACCCTGCAAGTGGACGCGGTCCGCGACTCCCGCTGGGCCAGTGGCTTTAACCTAGGCCGCTCGCTCACGGAGCGCCTGGGGATGTTTGTCGAGGCGTACCGAACCGGGAGCTGGCACGGCGACGGTGGCCTGACCTACCAGCTCACGCCCGATCAGCAGGTGGACCTTAGCGGCGGCGATCACTTTGTCAGTGTCGGCTACTCCTGGCGCCTGCGCTGAGCCTAGCCCAGGAGCTTGGCGAGCCAGTCCGGGTGGAAGGACCAGCCGAGGAAACCGCCGAGCCCAAGAAAGACCCCGATACCCGCAAGACAGCAGGCGAAGACTAAGAGCCAGCGCTTGCGGGTGAGGGCGGTGATCCCAAAGAGCGCCAGCCCCACCGAGAGGCAGGCCTCGGACATATCGAACTGGTCGTCGTGGATATTGAGCTGGTTGTACTCCTCCTCCAGGCCCTTTGCCTCGGCGAGGATCTCCCCCTTCTCTTTCTCGTAGCGCGCGACTTCGTCTCGGTAGTGTGTCAGGGTTGCCTCGGGGGCCTTCTGCATCTCTGCGAGCGCCAGGGTGGTCTCCGCGAGGTTCTGCTTGGTGCTCTTGGACTGGTACTGGCTGTACTTACTCACACTATGCGCCTGCGCCTGCGCCATCGCCTGGACAATGTTGCCATCTTTGATGTTGCAGATCGCCATAAAGGTCGCCGAGAGGGCCACAAAGATCGCAATCGCCGAGTTCAGCCGGTCCTCCTTGCCGGGAGCGGCGGGAGCGGTCTCGATCACTTCTTGTATCGTATCCTGAATATCACTCATTATGGGTATGCGTGAATTGTACCCGGAATGGTTCCCTGGAACCTTTTGGGCAAGCCGGGCGCACTGCCTCTGCCATGAGTGAGCCAAACCGCCCGATCTTCTACGACCCCACCCAGCGCCGTGGGGTTCTTCTCCAGCGCCTGCTCTTACTGGGAGGGGTGCTCGGGGCCACGGCGCTGGCGATCTTCTTTGCCAGTATCCTGAGTGTCCCGATCTCCCACCGGGTCCGCCTGCCCGTCCCCAAGTTCCTCCCCGACAACCCGCGCCGCGCCGCCGAGAGCGACCACGCCCCCCTGCCCGAGCACACGCGCCTCCCGCTCGCCCTGCCGGTCGGCGGCGAGGCCCCCGGCAAGGGCGAGGGCGTGGTCGGAGGCTTCTATGTGGACTGGGACGAGGTCAGTATCGCCTCGCTACGGCTCCATGCCAGCGAGCTCACCCACCTTTTCCCCGGCTGGCTCCATCTGAACGATACCGGCGATGGCCTGCGCATCACCGACCACGACCCCGCCGACGATGAAGCCCGTGCCTTGGCTCAGAAGTACCACCTCGCGGTCTTTCCTCTGGTCAATAACTTCTCCGCCAATGTCAACGACTTTGAGGAGGGGCGCCTGCACCAGCTGCTCAAGAGTCCCAGCAAGCGTGCCAAGGTCGCGGAGGCGCTCCTCAAGTATGTCAGCGAGCACCACTACGCCGGGATCAACCTGGACCTGGAGACCGAGCGGGAAGACGACCGCGAGGGGCTGGCGGTCTTTGCCCAAGAAGTGGCGGCACGCTTCCATGCCCAGGCCCTCCAGGTCAGCGCCTGCACCCAGGTCGGGGAGCCCGAGGAGGCGGCAACTATCGCACGGCCTTGCGACTTTGTCATCCCGATGATCTACGACCAGCACTATGCCAGCGGCACCGCAGGCCCCATCGCCCCCGAGCCCTGGGCGGAGCACGAGCTCGCGCAGTTTCTCAAGGCCGTCCCCGCCAACAAGACCGTCCTGGCGATTGGCAACTACGCCTACGACTGGGTGGCCAGCAAGCCAGGTGCCAAGACCCTGACCTTTGGCGAGGCGATGGTAACGGCCCAAGAGTCTCATGAGGGCACCGATGGCGTGGTGACCTGGGATAGGGAGCAAGGCAATCCCCACTTTAGCTACGAAGAGGACGGCAGCCGGCACGAGGTCTGGCTCCTGGATGCGGCCACGTCCTACAACTTCCTGAGCTTCGCTCGGAGCAAGGGAGTCACGGGCCGTGCACTCTGGTATGTTGGCTCTGAAGACCCTACCCTCTGGAGCTGTTTTGGCCGGGGCAAGAAACCCGAAAATGCCCAGGCGCTCCGCACCGTGCGCTATGGCTTCGAGCTGGATTTTGAGGGCGAGGGCGAGGTGCTCGATGTGGCCACCCTCCCCCAGACCGGCGAGCGGACGATCACAACCGATGCCAAGGGCACGATCACCGATGAGCGCTTCCTGAGCTACCCAACCTCCTGCGTCCTCCGGCGCTCTGGCAAGGCGGCAAAGACTATTGCGCTAACCTTCGACGATGGCCCGGACCCGCGCTGGACCCCGGAGGTGCTCGATGCTCTCAAGACCGCCGGTGTCCCCGCGACCTTCTTTATCACCGGGGTCAATGCCCAGCTCTACCCCGAGCTTGTGCGGCGGGCCTGGGACGAAGGCCACGATATTGGCAACCATAGCTTCTACCACCCCAACCTCGCGCTGGTGGGCGAGACCCGAACCCGGCTGGAGCTCGATGCGACCCAGCGGGCGATCCAGGCGATCACGGGGCGCTCGACCACGCTCTTTCGCCCGCCGTACGGGGTAGACTCCCAGCCCTCGACTAGCGAGGAGGTGATGCCAATCGCCGCCGCCGAGAGGCTGGGCTATGTCACGGTCGCGGAGGGGATCGACCCACGCGACTGGGAGAAGGGCAGCCGCAAGCGCACCGCAGCGCAGCTCGTCGAGAGTATCGAGCGCGATGCCGAGGCGGGTGCCGGTAGCATCGTCCTCCTCCACGATAGTGGCGGCGACCGCTCCGCAACAGTCGCGGCGCTCCCAGAGCTCGTCCGGCGCCTCAAGGCCAAGGGCTACCGCTTTGTGACCGTCTCCCAGCTCCTGGGGCAGCGCCGCGATGCCGCCTTCCCCCCGGTCCAGGGCCGCCAGCGCTGGCTCTCGATCGTGGACCGCGCCATCTTTGCGACCTCATCGGGGCTAGGCCGAATCCTCAGCGCGATCTTCCTCTTCTCCCTGATTGCGGGGGCGCTTCGCCTGCTCCTCACCGCGCTCCTCGCCCTACGCCACGCCTCCCAGCCCGCCGCGGTCACGGCCCCAGACTTCCATCCCCTCACGTCCGTGGTGATCGCCGCCTACAACGAGGAGAAAGTGATTGTCCGCACGGTCCAGGCCCTCCTTGCCAGCGACTACCCAAACCTCGAGGTCTTAATTGTCGATGATGGTAGCAAGGACAAGACCGCCGAGCTCGTCCAGAGCACGTTTGGCGCGGAGCCCCGTGTCCGACTGATCGTCAAGGAGAACGGTGGCAAGGCAAGTGCGCTCAACCTCGGCATTGAGTCTGCCAAGGGCGAGATATTGATTGGGCTAGATGCCGACACGCTCTTTGCCACCGACACGGTCAGCAAGCTCGTGCGGCACTTCTCCGATCCCACAGTCGGGGCCGTGGCGGGCAATATCCAGGTCGGTAATATCGTCAATCGCCTCGCACGCTGGCAGGCGCTGGAGTACACCACCAGCCAGAACTTCGACCGCCGCGCCTACGCCCAGCTCAATGCGATTCCGGTCGTCCCGGGCTGTGTGGGTGCCTGGCGCACCGAGGCGGTTCGTCAAGCCGGCCTCTACCAGACCGATACCCTCGCCGAGGACTCGGACCTGACCTGGCGGGTGCGCATGGCAGGCTGGCGCCTCCTCTGCGACAACGATGCCCGCGCCTTCACCGAGGCCCCGGAGAAGGTGAGCGAGCTCCTCAAGCAGCGCTTCCGCTGGACCTTTGGGACGCTCCAGGTACTCTGGAAGAACCGCCGTGCCTGCTTCAACAGGCAGTACGGGGCCTTTGGTATGGTGGTGATTCCCCTGCTCTGGGTCTTCCAGTTTCTCCTGCCCGCGCTCGCTCCCGCCGCCGATCTGGGGGTGGTGCTCTCCGCGATCACCGGCAACCTCCAGGCAGCAGGCGGCTACATGGTCTTTTTCTTCTTGCTGGAGCTCTCCGCAGCGACACTGGCACTCCAGCTCGACGGCGGGAGCCAGTACTCGCTCCTCTGGGAGCTGCCGATCCAGCGGGTTGCCTACCGCTACTTGCTCTTTGTCGTGCTCCTCAAGACCCTCCGGGCCGCTCTCTCCGGAATGCGAGCAGGCTGGGGGAAACTGGAGCGCCGGGGCAGTGCCCGAATCCAGCGAGGAAAGTGATCCCTCGGACAAATTCACGAATGTGGGAACTTTTGGGCGCGTGACTGTCGCACCACTACTATGAGCCCTCTCGGGATAACCTGGACAAATGCGGATATAAGTAAGGGAATGTGGCGAACCCGTTCCTCGACAACCACGCAGAGACATGCGGAGTTCGACGCGCTGGTCGCAAAGGACTGGGAGCGTTTCTGGCGCTTCGCGTACCGTCTGACCAGCGACCGGGACCTGGCAGAGGACCTGCTCTCCGAGACCCTGATCGATGCCTTCAGCGCCTTCGACCGCTACCGTGGCGAGAAATTTGCAAGCTGGTTCTTCAGGATGCTCACCACCAACCGGATCGACATGGCACGTAAGGCAAGACGCCGCCAGGCCGAGAGCCTGGATACGGTCTTCTCCGAGACCGAGGGAAAAGACATTGCCGACAACCGAGAGAACCCTGAGCTCCGCCTACTAAACCCTCTCTACTCCGAGCCCGTCCAAAAGGCACTCGATGCGCTCCCCTTGGAGAACCGGGTCGCGATTCTCTTGGCCGATGTCGAGGGCTACGACTATGTCGAGATCGCCCAGATGCTCCACATCCCCATCGGCACCGTCCGCTCACGCATCTTCCGAGGCCGCGAGAAGCTCCGCCTCGCCCTTAGCCAGAGCACGACACCATGCGCAGAGGAACGCCATGAAAACTGACTCGCCCGAGCAGAGCCTACGTGCTGCTCCCGTCCCGGAGCCCATCGGGGGGCTAGAGACCGCACGTGAGCGGATGATGGGCCGCGTGCGGCACACGTATCCCGTCGGGACATCCCTCCCCCGACGGATCCTCTGGCGGCCGATTGGAGCGACGGCACTGGCGAGTGTGGTCGCGATCACGCTCTTTCTCGTCTGGCCCGAGCCAAGCGCCGAGGCCGACCCCCTCCCTACCGAGGCGCAGATGCAGAAGTTCTACGACCAGCACGAGGTGCACCATGCGGAGCACTTTCACCTGCTTGAGGTGGGCCAGCGACCATGAGAGCTTCCCTTTCCCTTGCCCTCTGCCTTGCCCTAGGGACACCTCTGGGGAGCTGGTCACAGACAAAGGTAGCTATCCAGACCGGAAGTGCCATGGTTCCCGAGGCGCAGCGCGCCGGTATCCCCACAAAAGTAGGGAGCTGGGTCCTCGTGCGCCATGTCCCGGGGGTGCATGGGCACTTTCTCTATGCCGCCGACAAGCGGACCTTCTCCCTCTTCCTGACCGAGACCGGCAACACGCGCCCCCTTCAGCCCCAAAAAGGCTGGAAGACTATCGTGCTGGGAAAGGGCCAGAGCGCCTTTGAGCACCAGGACTCCCGTAACCCCGAGCGCACTGCGCTTGTTTTTAAGCACCAGACCCAGCGCCGCTTGATCATGGGCAAGCTCACCGAAGCGGAGCTCGTCAGCCTTGCTCAGCAACTTCGCTAGCCGTGGCGTGGGGAAAGCGTAGCTCAAAGCACGCCCCCGGCTCAGTTCTTGACAGCGCGTGAAGTGTCCCACCTTGGGCCTCGACCAGGGAGCGGGCGATCGCCAGCCCGAGCCCAAGACCGCCCGTGGCCCGTGCCCGCGACAGGTCCGTGCGCCAGAAGCGCTCAAAGATAAAGGGGAGGTCGTCGGGGGCGATCCCCGGCCCTTGGTCTTGGACCGTCACGACCGCCGCCTCGGCGGTCTTTGTCACCGTGACCGTGATCGTCGTTTCGGGTGGGGAGAAGCGCAGGGCATTGTCCAGAAGGTTGTCCAGCACCTGCCGGAGCCGCACCGGGTCGCCCCAGACCCGCAGTGTGCTTAGCTCGCTCTCAGCAGCCTGGCAGAGCTGGACAGACTTCTCGGTCGCACGGGCACGGTGTGCTTGGAGCGCCTGCTCGACCAGCGCGAGGAGTGGGATCGGTTGGTGCTCAGGGTGCTCGGCTTGGGAGTCGGCGCGGGCGAGGGCGAGCAAGTCCTGAACGAGCACCGAGAGCCGCTCCGCCTCCGGGAGGCACTGCTCCAGGGTCTCGTGGTAGTCGTCGGCACTTCGCGGGCGACGGAGCGCGACCTCGAGTGTCCCCCGCAGGTTGGAGACCGGGGTGCGCAGCTCATGGGACGCGTCCAGGAGGAACTGCCGCTGGGCCTCCAGCACCCGCTCTCGCTCGGAGAAAGCGGTCTCCAGCCGGGCCAGCATCGCATTGAGCCCCTCGCGGACGCTCTCCAGCTCCTGGTCGGACGAGAGGCGCGGGATCCGGGCATCCAGGCTGTCCTCCCCAATGTGCCGCGCCTGTCGCGCCAGCTCCGCCAGGGGGTCGGTGAGACGCCGCGCGAGCCGCTGCGCCCCCCAGAGCGTCCCCACCCCGCAGACCGTCAAGGCGAGCATCAAGATCGCGCCCAAGAGCTGAAGCGCCTGCTCCAAAGGGGCGTAGGGAACCGCACAGGTGGCGAGATAGGCCGTTCCCTTCTGGTCCTGAAACGGGTAGTGGATCGCCCGGAGCCGCTGCCCCCGTAGGACGATATCGCTGTAGGTCGCCGCGCCGGCGTGGGCCGTGGGCACGGGGGGCGTGTCCAGCACCGCCAGCTGGTCCAGCTTCAGGTTCGCCGTGTAGGCCGCTGGGTCGCCCTGGGCATTGCGGATCAGCGCGTACTTTTCATAGCCCGCCGCCCCGTGCAGGACCAGCTGGTTCTCCTCGTGGAGATGGACCTTCCCGCCTGGCCCATCCAGCGCCGACGCCAGCTCCGCCCGGGCGATTCCCAGCAGGGCACCATCGAGGTTGGCGAGGAGCGCCGCCCGCGCCCCAAAGAAGACCGCGGTCCCGCCCGCGGTCAGCACCAGCAAGCAGAGCAGGGTTGTCTGGAGCGCCAGGCGGTCCCGAAAGGTCGTGGGCTCAGCCATGGAGCACCTCCCGCTTCAGGCGATAGCCCTGCCCACGGACCGTCTCGATACGCTCCCGCCCCAGCTTCTGGCGCAGATAGCCGATATAGACATCGACCACATTGGAGTCCGGCTCACTTCCCGTCTCCCAGACATGCTCCCAGAGCTGGGTGCGGCTGATGGTCCGCTCGGGCTGGAAGGCCAGGTACTCCAGGAGCTGGTACTCACGAGTGGTCAGGGTCACGGGCACTCCCGCGCGCTGAACAGCACGGGTATTGGTGTCGATCTCGAGCTCCTCAAAGACCAGGACGGGCGGCGTGCGCGCACTGAGAGTCCGCCGCAGGAGCGCACGAATCCGGGCGAGTAGCACCTCGAAGGCAAAGGGCTTGACCAAGTAGTCATCGCCCCCCTGGTCCAGCCCGGCTACCAGGTCAGCGGTGGCGTCCCGTGCAGTCAGAAAGAGAATCGGGCTTGTCACCCCCGCACGGCGCCACTGCTGGCAGAGCGTGAAGCCGTCTTTACCGGGAAGCATGACATCCAGGACGATCAGATCGTAGCTCTGGAGGGCAACCGCCTCCTCTGCGGAGCGGGCATCCCGCGCGATATCCACCGCGTAGCCCTCCTCCACGAGCCCACGCTGGAGAAAGGCCGCCCCTCGCACTTCGTCTTCTACCACCAGCAGCTTCATACTCTTAGGATACCCCGTGGTACACTCTCCCCAAAAACCATGACCGACACCCCGCTACCCCACCCCATTCCCGCCGAGAAGAACCTCAGCCCCGTCTGGCTCCAGAGCCTCACCGCGCGGGGCGAGCCGACTGTCTACGACAAGTCAAAAGGCGAGCTCCGCTACATCGGGATGCCGGTCGGGGGGATCGCCTGCGGGCTGCTTTATCTGGGCGGCGATGGCAAGCTCTGGCTCTGGGATATCTTTAACCTGCCCAAGGAGGGGGTTATCCCGCGCTCCGTGGAGGTCCCCATGGCGGTCTGGCTGGGGAGCAGCACGTTCCAGGCACGCGATGGTGGCGGCTATGTCGTGCCCTATGCCCAGGAATCGCCGCTCCAGCAGGGCTTTGTGCTAAGGGTAGTAGACGGCGTTGAGCGGTCTCTTGACCAGCATGGCTGGAGCGACGTGAGCTTTCAAGGCCAGTACCCGGTCGGCACCGTGCGCTACACCGACCCAGCCTGCCCGGTGCAGGTTCAGCTAGAGGCCTTCTCCCCGTTTATCCCGCTCAACCTTGATGACTCCAGCCTCCCGGCGACCGTCTTGCGCTTCACGCTCACCAACACCAGCGCGGCTTCGGTGGAGGCGACTCTTGTCGGCTTCTTGGAGAACGCCGTGGGGCACTACACCGCCCCAGCGGGCAGACGGCGCAACACCGCGGAGGGGGAGCTACTGGTCTGCCGCCTCGAGAGCCCGACCGATCCCACGGCCCACGATATCGGGACCCTGGCACTCGCCTGCCTGGGTGCGACCCGTGCGACCGCGCAGGTCGATACCCCGGGTGCCACGCGGCCCGTGGGTGCCCTGGAGCGGACCCTGACACTGGCTCCGGGCTCGTCGGAGACCGTGACATTTATACTGGCCTGGCACTTCCCCAACAACCTCCACCTACCCGTCCCCGATGCCAAGACCGGCAACCACTACGCCACACGCTTCGCCGATGCCGCTGCGGTCGTGGGCTATGTCAAAGAGAACCTGGAGCGTCTGAGCCACGACACGCTCCTCTGGCGGGATACCTGGTACGACTCCACCCTCCCCTACTGGTTCCTCGACCGCGCCCTTGCCAGTGCCAGCACGCTCGCCACGACCACCCTGTTTCGGCTCGGCACCGGTCGCTTCTGGGCCTGGGAGGGAATTGGCTGTTGCCCGGGAACCTGCACCCATGTCTGGCACTACGCCCAAGCACCGGGCCGCCTCTTCCCCGAGCTGGAGCGGGAGCTACGGGAGCAGGTAGACTTTGGGGTGGGCTTCGACCCCGAGACCGGGATGGTGCGGCACCGCGCGGAGGGAAGTGCTCCGGCAATCGACGGCCAGTGTGGGCGGATTCTGGGAGTACTTCGGGAGCACCAGATGTCGCCGGACAGTGCCTTCTTAACGCGGCTGTGGCCACGAGTGAGGCGGGCGCTTGAGTACCTCATGGCCCACGACACCGACCAGGATGGCCTGCTCGACGGGGCCCAGGAGAACACGCTTGATGCAGCTTGGTACGGCAAGATCGCCTGGCTCAGCTCACTCTACGCCGCCGCGCTCCGTGCGGGAGAGGCCCTGGCAACCGAGCAGGGCGAGCCCGACTTTGCCGCGCTCTGCGCCGCCCGTGCCGCCCAGACCCAGGCAGCGCTGGAGGGCGAGCTCTTCAACGGGGAGTACTTTATCCAGAAGCCCGAGCCGGGCCGTGAGGGGGCGCTGGGCACCTACTCCACCTGCCACATCGACCAAGTACACGGCCAGTCGTGGGCGTGGCAGGTCGGGCTGGGCCGTGTCCTGGATCGGGAGAAGACCGTCACGGCGCTCCGGGCTCTCTACAAGTACAACTTCGCACCCGATATCGGCCCCTTTCGGCAGCGCAACCGTGCGGGGCGTCCCTACGCCCTACCGGGGGAGGCGGGGCTGATCATGGCGACCAACCCGGGAAACGTCGACGGTGCCTTTGGCAATGTGAGCGACTGGCAGTACGGCTACTTCAACGAGTGCATGTCGGGCTTTGAGCACCAAGCGGCCAGCCACATGATCGCGGAGGGCCTGGTCACCGAGGGGCTGACGGTCACCCGCGCCATCCACGAGCGCTACCACGCAAAGCGCCGCAACCCCTACAACGAGGTCGAGTGCAGCGATCACTACGCACGGGCGATGGCCAGCTACGGCTCCTTTATCGCGCTCTGTGGGTTTGCCTACCACGGCCCCGATGGCACGCTAAGCCTTGATCCGAGGCTCCCAGGTGATTTCCGCGTTCCTTTCACCAGTGCCGAAGGCTGGGGAACGCTTGAGAGCAAGGCGGGCGTGTCCACGCTCTCGCTCCGCTGGGGCCGGCTTCGCCTGACGGCCCTCACGGTTCGTGGTCACCGCACAACCTTCTCCCCTCCTCTCCTCTTGACCCCTGGTACAAGCTACAGTATCCCTGACAATACAGCGCACTAGCCCTTCGTCAAAAGTCATTTTTTGCACAGCAGGGGGCAAAGAAGCACTTGTTGGTTACAAGCTGATTGAAACATTCAAAAACTGGGTATTGGCAAACCCCATGCATACATCGACTCTGAGAGTTTCATAGAATCTCATAGTTATAGACCATGTCTAGCCAAAACCTTAAGATCAGCCCACTCTAAATCTGTCAGAATCAACGAAACTCATAAAAACAGGCACCATTATAGATTGTGTTCCCTAGTCTGACACTCCGTAAATCATGAGCTCCCTTGCCAATCTCTATCAAGAACACACAGGTAATAAAACGGGCAAGTTACATTTACTTTCCCTCCATTACAAGGAGCTTGTTGATACCTTTTTTTGGTGTAGATATTTCCAATTGCCTCCGAGTTTTTTTGCCTCTTCCAATCAACTCTATACCACCTCTTCGGTTATGAACCGGCAGAGTGGACTAAGCTTATCGGACTACGATAGCTTCGCGAAGCGGAGAGTGTCCCCCTCATGATAGCCGTTATTTTGTTCTGGGCTGCCTGGGGAATGATTGTCTATTCCTATGTACTGTTTCCTATAATTCTTGCCGCCATTGCAAACCGCTTCGGGAGCTCGCCCGCAGAGCCTTCCCCCTTGACCACGGAACCGCTCCCCGACAACTTTCCCAAAGTGGCCATGGTGGTCGCCGCCTACAATGAAGAGGCCGTCCTCACCGAAAAGCTCAGAAACACCTGGGCTCTCGACTACCCTGCGGATCGCTTTTCTCTCGTGGTAGGCTCCGATGGCTCTGCGGATGCAACCGCAACAATTCTTAAGGCCTGCCACGATCCACGGCTCCACGCGTTTATCTTCACCACACGCCGAGGGAAAATATCTGTCCTCAATGAGATTATCGGAAATATCGGCACGGAGATCGATGCGGAGATCATCATCATGTCCGATGCAAACACAATGTTTGCAAAAGACGCGATTAAGAAGCTAGTACGTCATTTCCAAAACCCAAAAGTAGGCTGTGTCAGTGGCGAGATTAGCCTAGAGCAAGAAGGAGGGGTTTCCGGGGAAGGCCTTTATTGGAAATACGAAGGCTGGATCAAGCGTAACGAAGGAAAACTAGGCTTCCTCATTGGCTGTAACGGTGGCATCTTCGCTCTACGACGAGAGCTGTACGAGCCACTTCCCTCGTCCATCATCATTGAAGACTTTGTCATGACAATGAAGATCCTAGAAAAAGGCTGGCGTGTCGAGTTCGAGCCGGAAGCACGAGGTGTCGAGCCCCCTTGTGCGACCTCCAAAGCGGAGATGATTCGTAAGATCCGAATTGGTGCAGGAAACTTCCAGGCCCTCACAGTGATCCCCAAGCTCTTGTCGCCACGCTACGGGCTTCGCTCCTTTGCCTATTGGGGCCATAAAGTGCTGCGCTGGTTTGTCCCGTTCTTTTTCTTGATCGCTGTCCTTGCCAATATCCTTCTTCTACAGCAACCATTTTATGTAGCCTTACTATTGCTACAACTATCTGGCGTAGCTATTTCTCTCTATTCTTATAGAACTAGAAACCCACGACGATTGCCTAAGTGGACCAAACCAATTAGCTATTTTTACATCATGAACTATGCCATCCTCTGCGGATTTTCACGACATGTACGAGGAACCCAAAAAGTCACTTGGGATAAGGCCCCATAGTCACCGATATTAGAGCAAAAGCGAATCAAGAAAAGAGCATGCCTTCATGAAAACTATCGCTACTACCTTTGATGAAAACAAGGCAAGAGCCATTGTCGCCGCCTGCCAGCAACGGATCGAGGTAGAGCCGGACGATACCGCCAATCGCCTACAGCTCGCATGGTGCTTACTGACTTGGGCATTCTACCAGTCGGGGCAAGAGAGCGGTGCGAGTCCTAGGAAAACGGCCTCCTTGAAAAAGTGTCGCGATCCCCACGATGTAACGGCACAGGGCTCACAGGTCATGCTCTTTCATGGGCTACGCCAAGCGCTCATTGTCGCAGAGCTCTCAACCAACCCGAACGAGCACCTCGAAGTCAGCAACCTGATCAACCTCGCGACCTTGTTTGGGAACACCAATATCGTCGAGAAATCCTACCGAGAGAACGACCTTATCCTGTCTGAGATTGTCTGGGACATGCGGCACAACCTCGATAAGGTGTAGCGCAGTCGGAGTGTTTTTCCCCGGTCATGCCCGTAATCTCCGGGCCTGAGGCCCATTCCCTCGTCCTGAGGAGTGTCGTCTGATATAATGCGCCTTTGGTGCCTGCCAATTCAGGTACAAGGTAGAACGCGTTGAAACCCAGACAATTAGCTCTTCTCGTCTTCGTACTCGCCCTGCTGGCCGCAGCTGTGACGCTAGCGCCGCTCGTGGCTCCCAATAGCGCCTTTGGAAAGAAAGTGTCCCCCAAGCTGGGCCTTGATATCCAGGGCGGTGCCCGTGTTGTCTTGGAGGCAGATCTCACGACCTTGCCCAAGGGACAGAAATGGGACGAGGACACTCGTGCCTCGGTTCTGCGGACACTCGACAACCGTGTCAATGCCAATGGGGTCGCCGAGCCCGTGATCACCCCCAAGGGCGAGGCACAGTTCGTGGTCGAGATCCCCGCGGTAAAGAACGAGAAAGACATCGTCGACCAGCTCCAGAGAACCGCACAGCTTGAGTTCTACTACAGCCCCGACTGGTACTCCGCCGAGAAGAACAAGCTCGGGCGCTATGCCTTCAAGACCGCGGAGGATGGCTCGCGCGAGAGCTTCGAGATCCACGACAACACCACCAACAAGACCTTCCGCGATCCCTTCCACATCTTGGGCGCGCTCCGCCAGCTGGTCGACGCCGGAGAGCGTGCCAATGCCGCCCCCGTTGCGCTGCCCGCACCGCTCAATAGCCTGGGCTCTTTTTCGGGCCTAGAGACTGTCAAGGTTCAGGAGAGCGACAAGGCGGCCATGTCCGCTCTCGCCGATGAGCTGGGCCAGTTCAATGCCTTCCTGGCGGCCGCACGAAAAGAGCTCGCGGGCTCCGATCTGGTTCCAGGACGCGCCCGTGCGAGCTTTGGAAACGGCACCAACGCCATTGTCGAGCTGGAGTTCAATAGTGTGGGGCAGGAGAAGTTCGCCAACTTCACCAAGGCACACACCGATGAGATCCTGATGATCTTCCTCGATGGCCGCATCCTCAGCGCCCCTCGAATCAACGACCCCATCACCGACGGGCGGGCGCAGATCTCCCCCTTCCCCACCCTTAAAGTGGCCAAGGAGCTCTCCGACTACCTCAATGGTGGTGCGCTCCCTGTCTCCCTGAAGATTGTCCAGCAGCAGAGCCTTGAGGCGACCCTGGGCAAAGATGCAGTCAAGAGCGGCCTGACCGCAGGCGTTGTCGCGCTCCTTCTTGTGGGCGTCTTTATGATCGCCATCTACCGCCTCCCGGGCTTTGTGGCGGTCTGTGCGCTCCTGCTCTACACCCTCTTCACCTACGCGGTCTTCGTCCTGATCCCGGTGACCTTCACCCTCCCCGGAATCGCGGGCTTTATCCTCTCCGTGGGAATGGCGGTCGATGCCAATATCCTGATCTTCGAGCGCACCAAAGAGGAGCTCAAGGCGGGCAAGAACCTCAAGCTGGCGATCACCGCGGGCTTCCAGCGCGCCTTCTCCGCCATCTTCGACTCCAACATGTGTACCGCGGTTACCAGCCTCCTGCTCTACCAGCTGGGCAACGGTAGTGTCCGTGGGTTTGCGCTTACCCTGATGATCGGGGTGGCGCTCTCGATGTTCACCGCCATCACGGTCACCCGCTCCTTCCTGCTCCTGCTGGTCGGCGACAACAAGACCGTCAATATGGAGGCTTGGGGGGTCAACAACCTCTGGCGTCCGCACTACCGCGTGATCGCCAACCGCTTCAAGTGGTACTTCCTCTCGCTCGCCATTATCGTCCCTGGCATCGCCTTTGCCGTGCTGGGTGGCTTCAAGCAAGGCATTGAGTTCACGGGCGGCTCCGAGCTCACCCTGAAGTTTGCCAAGTCCGTCACCCGCGCCGAGGTCGAGAGCGCTGCCAACGCGGCCGGCTTTAAAGAGGCCGCGGCCCAGATCGCCGGCGACAACACCGTCCTGCTGCGCCTCCCCACCGAGGCGGGCAAGCAGGAGATGAACGCCAACGAGGCCGATGCCCTGGTCGAGAAGCTCAAGACCACCTTCCCCGGTGTCACCAAGGGCGGCTTTGAGCGAATCGGGGCCTCGATCTCCAAGGAGCTCACCCGCAACGCGCTCTCGTCGATCACGCTCTCATCGGCGTTTATCGTCCTGTATCTTGCGTTCCGCTTTGCAATTGGCGGCTTCAAGAACGGTCTCAAGTTCGGTGTCTCCGCGATTATCGCGATGCTCCACGATATCGCGGTCCTGATTGGAGTCTTCTGCTTCCTGGGCTGGCTGCTCAACTGGAAGATCGACTCGCTGTTCTTAACCGCGGCGCTCACCGTTGTCGGCTTCTCGGTCCACGACACGATCATCATCTTCGACCGCATCCGGGAGAACCTCCAGCACCGTGGGGAGAAGGCCAACCTGGGCAACCTGATCGACGACTCGATCAACGAGACCTTTGCCCGCTCGCTCTTTACCAGCGGCACGGTCGTGCTCACTCTCCTGGCGCTTCTGATCTTTGGGGGCTCGGTGATCCGCCCGCTGAACGCCGCGCTCCTGGTGGGAATCCTCTCGGGCACCTACTCGTCGATCTTCAACGCCGCCCCGATGGTCTTTGACTGGCAGCGCAAGTTCGGCAAGCACGGCCAGGGTCTCGCCGAGGTTAAGGACGGTAAAGACGGTAAGGATAGCGATGGCCCTGCGCCCTCCGCTTCCCAAGCGCCCTCTGCAGCCAGTGCTGAGGACAAGCCCGAGCGCTCCGGTACCTGGGCGCAGGGCCCTCGTCCTAAGCGCAAGTAGCTCGGGGGATAAAATCCCCGGCATAACGTTGGGAGCGTCCCGTGGACGCGCGGAGCCGTCGTGTTCTCCGCGTCCTCGGGGCGCTCTTTTTGCGGAGCTAGGAAATTTGTTTTCTGGCTTTCCGCCCTGTGCACCGCGTCCGGAGTACGAACTCTAATGACATCGCCCACCCTCCTTGAAGCCCACTGGCGGCTGGCAACCCCCAATGAGTCGCAGGTCCAGCGCCTCGCGGCAGAGCTTCGCCTAGAGCCACTGGTCGCTCGCCTGCTGATCAACCGCGGTATCACCGAGCCGGGGGTGGCAGAGCGCTATCTTGCGCCTCGGCTGGACGATCTCGACGATCCCACTACCCTCCCCGATGTCGAGAAGGCAGTCGAGCGGCTGGCGCAGGCAATCACCAGCGGCGAGCTGATCTTTGTGCACGGCGACTACGATGCCGATGGGGTCACCAGCGCGGCGCTGTGCCTGCGAGCGCTCTCTGGGCTGGGGGCCAACGTGGTCGGCTTTGTCCCCCGCCGCACCGATGGCTACGACTTCCAGCCCTACGGCGCGGAGAAGGCAAAGGAGCTGGGGGCTGGCCTCATCATGACCGCAGACTGTGGGGTCTGTGCTCTTGAAGCAGTCGCGCGTGCCAACGCCCTAGGAATGGATGTCATTGTCACCGACCACCACCGCCCCGGCCCGACCCTCCCGGCAGCCCACGCAGTCGTGAATCCCTACCGCGACGATGCCCAAGTGGCGTTTCGTGATCTCTGTGGGGCGGGCGTTGCCTTTAAGGTGCTCGATGCCCTCACGGCGCGCCTCAAGCCCGAGTACCAGAGCGCCTTCCGCCGCAACTTTGTGGACCTGGTCGCGCTCGGGACGGTCTCCGATGCCAGCACGCTCTCCGGAGAGAACCGAATCTTGGTCTACCATGGGCTGGAGATGCTCGCCCTGGGCAGAAAGACCGGTCTCAAGGCGCTGCTGTCCGTGGCGGGGCTGGAGGGCAAGGAGCTCACGGCGGAGAGTATCGGCTTCCAGCTCGGGCCGCGCCTGAATGCGGCGGGGCGCATGGAGGACGCCGACCTGGCCTACCGGTTGCTGATCACCCGGGATGCCGACGAGGCCGAGCAGCTGGTGGCCCAGATCGAGTCGCTCAATGACCTGCGGCGGAGCGAGACCGAGCGGGTGGTCCAAGAGGCGCTGGCCGAGGCGCTCACCCAGGAAGACCGACGCGTCCTCGTGCTGGCGCGGGCACGCTGGGGCAAGGGGCTGGTCGGGATTGTCGCGGGGCGTATCGCCGAGCTCCTGCGCCGCCCGACCCTGATTCTCAGCTACGACGAGACCACCGACAGCTACGGCGGCTCGGGGCGCACCTACGGCAGCTTCAGCCTGCTCGATGCCCTGCACGCCTGCGCGGACCTGCTGGGACGCTACGGCGGGCACTCCGCGAGCGCGGGAGTCAATCTCCCCGCCCGCAACCTAGAGGCATTTCGCCAGCGCATCCACGAGGCCGCAGAGGGGCTGGTCACCGACGAGCCCGAGCCCATCACGCTGGAGATCGATGCGGAGCTCGCCGACACCCGCTTGCTCACGCAGGAGCTGGTGGAGTCGCTCCAAGCACTAGCCCCCTTCGGCCGTGACAACCCCGATCCCGTCTTTCTGACCTGCAACGCCGTGGTCACCGAGACCCGGCGCGTGGGGAAAGACAACAATACCGCAATCATCCACCTCAAGCTCCCGGGCAAGCAGTGGCCCACCAAGTCCGTGCGCTTCAAGTCCGGGGACTGGACCGAGCGGGTGCAGCCCGGCGAGCGGGTCGATGTGGTCTATACCCCCAAGCTCAATGCCTGGAATGGCAAGGTCAGTGTCGAGCTCACCCTCCATGATCTGCGCCCTTCCTTGCCCTAAATTGCTTCCCGGTAACAAAATCAGCTAAAGCATCGTTTCCAAAAGACCGACACCAAGACAGAGGTGTCTATGAAGCGTTTGTCCTTACTGTTGTTTGTCCTCGCCCTCCCACAGACTAGCTATAGCCAGACAAAGCCCGATGCGGGGCTCTTTGCGGGCCTCGACCTCTACGGCGGCCTCTCCAATGTCCCCGGCCTGCGCCGGTTCGCCGACCAGCTCTGGGCCGGCAACCAGATCTTCACGCCGTCGGTGGCCTACCTGCGCTGGGAGAGCGGCCAGAGCACCAGTGCGCGTGTCGCGGTGGGTGTGGGAGATGCGGCCCGTGGGAGCAATGCGCTCTATAAGCAGCCTATCGAGCTCTGGGTGAAACAAAAAGGAGGGGGCGGAAGCCTCACTGTCGGGCGCTTCTTCACTCCCTTCGGCCAGCAAGAGTGGCAGTACGAGGCCAAGGAAGGACTCCAGTGGGAGCAGCCCTTGGGGCCGCTCGCCCTCACCGCCGCCCTCCAGAAAGACCCAACGACACACCGAGGAAATGGCTATGTCCGCCTTGTCCATGCTCCTCAGGAGACCACACAGATAGGTCTCTCCCTGGGAGCCGGCAAGGGCTTCTCCTATGGCACCGACCTGGAGCAAGGTGTGGGAGTCGACGCGACCCTCACCCGTGGCCCTTGGCTCCTCCGCTCCGAGTGGGACCACTTTACCACGCCGCAGCGCCAGCGCTTCCAGTTTGGCATGGCCACGGCCACCTACCAAGGCCTGCACGGTGACATCCGCCCCTTTGCCAGCTACTACACCTGGCAAGACCGCACCAGCACCGCCGCCTTTGGGAACTATAGCGCCCTGATCGGCGGAGTAGGCTTCCCCCTCACAACGGGCCTGAGCGCGGAGGTGGCCACCACCAAGGCAGGCTCCCGCCAAAACTCCTGGCTCCAGCTGCACTTCACCTGGGAGCACTAAGCTATGAAAGCCCTGCGTAAGACCTTCAAGCCACTACGCCGAATGGGGTGGGCGCTCTTTCTCGCGCTCGCCTACTTTGTCGCGACCTGGCTGCTCTTACCCGGCTTTCCTGGCGACGAAGACAAGGTTATCCAGCTACGGAACAACATCACCACAGGCGCGGGCGACTTCCTAGGAGCACTCCTGTCCCTCTCTGGGCTCTGGACCATCCGCAAGCAGCTCCGCCGTGGCCGGGGACGGCTCCCGTGGGCGAGTGTCACCCTCGCGGCGGCCTGTGCCTCCCTGGGAATCGCCGATAGTCTCTGGGGCTGGATGGAGTGGCACGACCTCGATCCGTTCCCATCCGTGGCAGACTTCTTCTCTCTGGGGCTCATTCCGCTCGTCCTGATCTCGGTTCTCCTGCTCCCCGCCCACCGCCTGCCCTCGTCGCAGCGGATTCGCATTCTGCTCGATGGACTGGTCGGCCTCACCGCGCTCTTTACCTTCAGCTGGCGCTTCTTAATCAGCCCCACCCTCCTCGATGAGAGCAAGATTGGGCTGGCCTCGAAGGCGGTGGGGATCGCCTATCCCATCGGGGATCTACTGTTGGCGTCCTGCCTGATGATCCTCATGATCCGTGCGGGCAAGACCCTCAAAGGGGCAGGCCTTACCTACATCTGTCTGGGAATCGCCTCCCTCCTGGTGGTGGACTCGTTCTTTCTGTACATGACCCTCCAGGGGACGTACCAGAGTGGGACGGTGCTAGACTTGCTCTGGCCGCTCTGCTGCCTGTGTTTGGGGCTGGGTGGTCGTGGCCTGGCGCTACACATGGCATCGAATCGCCTCCACCCCCCGGACAGCCTCCAAGACGAAAGCGCACTCAGCACGCCCGGGCGCACCGCCATCCCCTACCTGCTCGTCCCCTTCTCCGGCATCTTTTTCTTCACGTCGCTCCTGGAGCACCAAGACCAGACCATCGAGATGATCGGGATGTGTATCAGTGGGGCCCTGCTGGTGGGGCTGATTCTGCTGCGGCAGTTTATCGCGCTCCAGGACAACTGGCAGCTCGTGCGCAAGACCCAAGAAGATGCCCACTCCCTCAAGAGCCTCAATGCGGAGCTCCGCGCGACCCAAGCCGAGCTTGTCCACTCCGCGAAGATGGCCTCTCTCGGTACTCTCTCCGCCGGGGTTGCCCACGAGCTCAATCAGCCTATCGCCATTGTTCGCGGAATCTCCCAGCAGCTTCAGGACGAGCCAGATCTCTCGACGTTCGTGCTGGAGGACCTCCAGCAGATCGAGAAGCAGACTGGGCGCATGATGCGCATCATCACCCACCTGCGGACCTTCTGCCGCACCGAGGGCCACGACACCAGTACCAGCTCTCTGAGCACTCTGATCGACAACTGCATGATCTTGATCGGTGCCCAGCTCAAGGCGCGGGGTGTGGCCGTGACTATTACCGCTCCCCCCGAGCCCATGGAGGTCTATGCCAATGCCAATGAGATCGAGCAGATTCTCCTGAACCTAGTCACCAATGCCCGCGATGCTCTTGAGAACACTCCCAACCCGGAGCTGCGCTTGACAATCTCCTGCACCCAGGATTTTGTTGTCTTGCAGTGCGCCGACAATGGCCCTGGGATCGCCCCCGATGCCCTCCTCCATCTCTTTGAGCCCTTCTTCACAACCAAAGAAGTGGGCAAGGGCATGGGGCTAGGTCTCTCTATCAGCGAGAACCTCGCCAAGAAAAATGGCGGTAGCCTCACCGCCCACTCGGAGGAGGGTGCTGTCTTTGTCCTCACCATCCCCCGAGCCCATCCAACCTCTACTGAGGTTTCGCTCCCCCTCGCCGCCTAGCCCAAGGAACCTGACAGTTTATGAGTAAGATTTTGATTGCAGAAGACGAAGACGGACTCCGGATGCTCCTGGAGCGCCAGCTCACCCGCTCGGGCTACACGGTCCATACCGCCCAAGACGGCCAAGCCGCACTGGAGGCGCTCCTACGGGAGCCCTTTGATCTGGTCATCTCGGACATGAAGATGCCCCGGCTCGATGGCATGGGCCTGCTCCGAGAGGCGCAGGAGCGGCACCTGCCCATCGACTTCGTGGTCCTCACGGGCCATGGGAGCCTGGAGGGCGCGGTGGAGGCGTTTAAGAACGGCAATGTCGCCGACTACCTCCTCAAGCCGCTTGAGGACATCCGTATGCTCAGCCGTATTGTCGCCAAGGCACTGGAGGCGCGCCGGCTCAAGGAAGAGAACGCACGCCTCAGCACCGCGCTCCCCGAGACACGCCAGCTTGAGCAGCTTCTAGAGCTCACCGAGTGCTATCTCAGCCTCGTGCAGGACCGCCAGCTCAGTGTGGAAGAGGCGCTGGTCGCGCTCCCCCAGGAAGCCCCTCCCGGTGTGGCCCCCAGCCTAACCAAGGCCTTCATTACCATGGCACGCCAGCGCATTGCCTCCCCCCCAGAGCTTGCCCTCGCCGCCTGATCCGCTCCGTTTTTCATCCTTCTGTCGGAGATCGGTGTGACGAAACCGCCAGGACGGAGATCGTCCGGCTATGGGCGCTACGCGCCGCCTCCTCGTACCTCGTCGGTATTAGATTATTCCGAGCGGAGCGAGGCGGCGCGAAGCGCCCCAAAGCCCCGAGGTTTACCGTCGAGGGTAATCACGCGATTTCCATCAAAAAAAATTCCGGCCGTTTTATCAGATTCGGGGGTGCGGAGCCGTTATAGGGGCGAAAGGATGCACTGCATGTACGCCCACCGCTCCCCCCGGCTCCGAAAGCTCGCTCCCGAGCCCGTCACCCAAGCAAGATCGCGGCGAAAGTCCCCCAGCCCCGCAGAGTCCGCTCTCTGGCAAGCGCTCCGGGGACGCCAGGTCTGTGGGGCAAAGTTCCGCCGTCAGCACTCTGTGGGGAGCTTTATCCTCGATTTTTGGTGCCCCGAGCACCGCCTCGCCATCGAAGTGGAGGACGATACCCCCGAGCAGGTCGCCGTGGAGAGCGAGCGCCAGTTCTGGCTGGAGGCGCATGATATCCGCCTTCTCCGGATCCGAAGCGACGATATCCTCTTCCAGCCGGAGGCGGTACTGCGACGTATCTCAGGCACCCTGACGCCACCGTGAGCGCGACAAGCCGGGTACAATTTCCTTATGATCGCTGGCTTCGGACTCATCAACAAAGACTTTATTGCAGTTGTTCCTTCCTGGGAACACGACACCAAAGTGCGGGCGACCCACTATTTTGAGCAAGTCGGGGGCCCGGTTCCGGTGGCACTCACGGTCGTGGCGAAGCTGGGAGGGCTCTCCTGTGTCCATCTCGGCGTGGTAGGTGACGACCGCGATGCCGACGACCTAGGGCGCTACCTAGACGAGCAAGGGGTCTCCCCAGACCTCTTTCGTGCCCCCGGTGTGCTCACCAGCCGCTCCCTGGTCCTTCTCGATTCCCGTGATGGCTCGCGCACGCTGGCAAACTACGCCGAAGAGCTCCCCGCCCTCTCCTTCACCGACGCCCACGCTGAGCTCCTCAGCCAGGTCAGCCTGCTCCATATCGATGGCCGTGACCTCGCGGGGGCACTCCACGCCGCTTCGCTCGTCAAGGCCGCAGGAGGAGCCGTCTCCCTCGATCTGGGAACCATGCGCCCTGGCCGCGAAGCCCTCTTCCCCCTCTGCGAGATTGTCCTTGCGAGCAAGGGCGGGGGTGCTGGTGCCTTCCCCCAGCACGCCGACGATCCCGCGGCGCAGGTGCGTGGGTTCCTCGATGCAGGCGTCAAAGTCGCCGGTGTGACGCTCGCGGAGAAAGGCGTGATGATCGCCACCCAGGAGCAGCCCGAGCCGGTCTTCCTGCCCGCGTTCCCGATCGAGAGAGTCGTCGACACGTGTGGTGCGGGCGATGTGTTTCATGGAGCCTTCTGCTGGGCACATACCACGGGAATGCCCGCCCACCAAGCCGCTAACTTCGCCCAGGCCACGGTCGCGCTACGGATTCAGCAGTACGGCAACCGCGCCGGCATCCCCACACGAGAGGCTGTCGAGGCGTTTCTGAGCAGTAGGTAGGAGCGGGCACTCCCCCCGCATATTTGGCACTCCCCCCCGGGCACTCCCCCCGGCCTCCGCTCGTTCCTCGCTCTGGCCGACCCCCTCTCCCTCTGGTTCCGCGTTCCGCGGGAGGAGAGGGGGTGCGCTACTCAACCCGCCCCCTTCTCCCCCTCCCTTCGTCCCCGCGAAGCGGGAAACAGAGCGAAGGGAGGGGGCCGGGGGGAGGGATGCCGCTGTATACTTCACCATGATCTTCGCTAAGCTCTTTCCCCTTGGCTACGGTGCCGGCTCGCTGGGCACGGCGCTCTCGGGCGATTCCGCGGTGCGCCACGTGGCGGCCTATCTGGAGGCAGGAGGGAATGTCTTTGACACGGCCCATGTCTATGCGTGCTGGCAGCCGGGCGGTGTTGGGGCGAGCGAGCGGGAGCTGGGGCGGGTATTGAAGCAGCTGGGGACGCTTGAGAGCGCATTTATCGTCACCAAAGGCGGTCACCCCGCCTTTGGCACGGAGTATCCCCGCCCGGAGCACTTTCTCGCGCCAGAGGTGCTTGAAAAAGACATCACGGAGAGCTGCGAGCGCCTTGGGGTGGAGCGCATTCCGCTCTACCTGCTCCACCGCGACGATGGCGTCACGCCCGTGGCGGAGCTTCTGGAGCCGCTCCAAGACCCACGTTTGGGGGCAATCGGGGTGAGCAATTGGTCGGTGGAGCGCATCATGGAGGCCAATGCTGTGGCCACGGAGCGCGGCTGGCGTGGCTTTGTCACCAACCAGATTCAGGGGAGCCTCGCCACGCCGAGCTGGCCCATCACCGACGATCCCACGACCCGCTACCTGACAGAGAGAGAGCTTGATTTCGGCCTGCCCCTGATGTTCTACTCCGCCACTGCCGGTGGCTACTTCGCCGGAAAGAGCAGCAAGCTCTACGACTCGCCCGAGAACGCCACAAGGCGCGCGCGTGCCCAGCAGCTTGCGGAGAGATACGGCGCGACAGCAACCCAAGTGGCGCTTGCGTGGCTACGGAGCCTGCCCCTCCCGACGATCCCGCTCTTTGGGACCACCAGCGAAGCGCATCTTCAGGAGCTTCTTGGGGCGGTGTCTCTGAGACTCACGCCCGACGAAGCCCAGTGGCTTACTGAAGGCGGTACCAGCGCACGAACTTGACGGGCGTGGAGAACCAGGCGTCTTTGGGGTCCGGGGCGGTCTTTTGGACTACCGCAAACTTGCCCTTGGGATCGGCGTTGATCCAGGTCTTCTCGCCCAGGTAGGCCAGGATATGGGCACCGCTCATGGTCACCGCAAGGTCGCCGGGGTGGAGCTCGCGGTAGTCTGCGGTGTTGAGCGTGGTGTTCTCTCGGAGGACATAGGTGCGCCCGCTGTAGCCGCGACCGATCTCTTTGGCCGTGGTGTCGTACCACCAGAGGGCAGCGCCAGCACGCAGGAGCCCCAGGTCCTGGGTCTTCCAGCCCTCGGAGAAGCAGGTGTCGATCATCGCGGCACGGATCAGCCCGGAGCAGTCTATGCCCCGAATGCTCTCGCCGCCCCAGCGGTACGGGACACCGTCGTAGCGCTTGAGCGCGGTGGTATAGGCCTGCTGCATCCGTTCCCCCCCATTGGGGTTGCGGTAGGGCAGGAGCGCGAGCCCAAGCGCTCCCACGAGCGGCAGGAGAAAGAGCACGCGTGTCAGCAGTGTCTGCCAGAAGAGAAAGAGCCCTGCCGCCCAGGTCACAAAGACACTGCCGACCAGCAAGCGGCGGAGCGCTCCGTCTTGGTTGGGTACGAGAGCGAGCACCATACAGAGAACGAGCAGTGCTCCCCAGGCAATAAGCTTGATCCGTCGTCGTCGGCGTCTCGTTATCATCGCGAGATTACTCCGTCGTCTTGCTGAGCCGTCGCCGCAGGCCGCGCTTCCAGACCGCGGCCAGCTCTGGCACCGCAAGGAGGCGCTCGATCAGCTCCGTGTCGAGCGTCTCGCCCAAGAGGGCACGGTTGGCGTCATCTACGGTGAGCCCATGCTCTGAGCGGCTCTCCAGCGTGAGCACATCGCCTGCCTGCACCGTCCCGGGAGTGAGGACGCGCAGGTACCAGCCGGACTTGCCCGTGGCCATCACCGCTTTGAGGAACCCCTTGAGCCCCAGCTTGCGCTCCTGCTTGCTACACGGGAAGCGCGGCTGCGAGACCTGAACCTGCGCCGTGCCCACCGTGTAGATATCCCCGATACAGACCGTCGTCTCGTCGTCGCCAATAAGGGTCCAGTTCTCCCCGACGGCACCGGGGGAAAGCACCACGCCATAGACCGCACTCCAGTGGGTATGGTGCGCCAGCGGATGGACACAAACGGCCTGGTCCTTCGAGCCATGGTGCTTCGTGTCCGCGACTTTATCCCCATCGAGCCCCCGCAGCCCGAGCGCCACCGGCCCGACCACCGGCTCACGGTAGATCGCGGTGCGCCACTCGCCCTTGCTATCGGTTCGGGTTTGTGGCTGCCCAATCAGCTGCGTGTGGATCGTCAGGCTCATACCGAGAGGCCATGCCCTCTTAGGACGCCCAAGATAGTCTCGCTCTCTTTCTCGTTGCAGTCCACGAGCGGCAGGCGCACGGGGCCGACTTTCTTACCGAGTGTCCGTAGTGCCAGCTTGGTCGGGGCGGGCGACGGCGTCGAGAACATGATCTTGGCGATGGGCAGTGTCTTGAGGAAGAGCTCCGCGGCCTCCGTGGACTTTCCGGCAAACCAGGTGTCGCAGATCGCCTTGAACTCGGGGCCGATCACGTGTGCGATCACGCTCACCATGCCCGCTCCGCCCAGTGCCAAGGTCGGCAGCAAGTTCGCATCGTCGCCGGAGTACACATCAAAGCTCGGGGGCGTGACACGGAGCACCTCGGCGAACTGGCTGATGTCTGGGGTGGCCTCCTTGATCGCGACAATAGTCGGGCAGTCAGCGGCGAGGCGCGCCGTGGTCGCGGGCTCCAGGTTGGTGATGGTCCGTGTGGGGACGTTGTAGAGCATCACGGGCAGGTCGGTGGCGCTGGCCACGGCCTTGAAGTGCTGGTAGAGCCCCTCCTGGCTGGGCTTGTTGTAGTAGGGCACCACGGCAAGAAGCGCGCCCGCACCCGCCGCCTTGGCATCGTGGGCCGCCTCGATCACCTCCGCAGTGTTGTTGCCCCCCACCCCCGCGATCACTTTCTCGGAGCCAATCGCCTCGACAATCGCCTTCACCAGCGCCGCTTTCTCTTTCGGCGAGGTGGTCGGGGACTCGCCGGTGGTGCCATTGATCACCAGCGCATCCGAGCCATGGGCCAGCAGCCACTTCGCCAGCGCCACGGCCTCCACAAAGTCCACCTGGTTGTCCGCACCAAAAGGCGTCACCATCGCCGTCACAATATGCCCCCATCGGGCCTGCATTCCACGCATCATTTACCTCTCTTTGACATAAAACACTCTTGATGGCAGTATGTCACGCACACGCACTCCATGAATTCCGTTCACAAAGAAGATGGGCCAGATCGTCCCCGTTTCCTCATGTATCTCGCTCGTGGTGTAAACTCCCGACTCTTTATGTCGGAAGGCGAGAACCCGCCTCCTGGAAACGTCAATCAGATAAAACTCAGCAATCCCCACACGAGCATAGGCTTGGGCTCTTAGCTCCGCCATCTCTTGTGGCAGAACATCAACTACCACAGAATCCTCAAAGTCAGTCAGATGAAAGTCCGCAATGAGATAGTCTGTGCCATTTTCTCGTGGATCAGAGATTCGCTTATGCTCGGTGATTCTCTCTGGACGAAATCTTGCCAAAACACGCCCGCAAATTCTCTCGCGTTCTTGTTGATTCTCTGGGCGCTGGTAGAGCAGTCCAGAGATCAACTCCATCCGGGAGATTCTCTCTGGGAACAGCGCTTCAAACCGAGGCCAATCCTCACAAGTCCATGTCAGCGGGTGTGGATGTGGTGCACACTCCAGCGGCTGTGAGAGAACTTCGGGCATGCCCTAAATTACTCCTCGCTGGATTAAAAGCTCCGCGATCTGGTAGCCGTTGAGGGCCGCGCCCTTGAGAATCTGGTCGCCCGCCACGAAGAGATCGAGCGCCTTGGGGTGCGAGAGGTCCTCACGAATCCGCCCGACAAGACACTCATCGCGTCCGGTCGCATCCACTGGCATGGGGAAGGTGTTGCTCTCGCGGTCGTCCACCAGAATCACGCCCGGAAACGCGGCAATGGCGGCGCGGGCTTCGTCCACGGTAGGCCGCTCGCCCACAAACTCGATATTGACGCTCTCGCTGTGCGCCCGAAGCACGGGAACCCGAACACAGGTAGCGGTGACAGCGAGCTCGGGGGCGTGGAGGATCTTGCGGGTCTCCTTGACCATCTTGAGCTCCTCCTCGTTGTAGCCGGTCTCGTTGATCGCGGTGTTGTGCGAGAAGAGATTGAACGCCACTTGGTGGGGGAAGATCTCCTTGGTCGGGGGCTTTCCGGCCAGCAGCTCGCCTGCCTGCACTTCGAGCTCGCGCATCGCCGCTGCGCCCGCACCCGACGCCGCCTGGTAGGTGCTGACCACGACACGCTTCACAGGCCACTTCTGGTGCAGCGGGGTCAGGGCCATCAGCAGGATAATGGTCGAGCAGTTCGGGTTGGCGATAATGCCCTTGTGCGCCAGGACATCGTCGGGGTTGACCTCGGGGACAACCAGGGGGACATCGGGGTCCATGCGAAACGCCGACGAGTTATCGATCACCACGGCTCCCGCTTTCACTGCTGCCTGCGCGTACTGTTTCGAGCGCCCGCCGCCTGCGGAGAAGAACGCGATATCGCAGCCCGTAAACGAGTCCTCGGTCAGCTCGGCGACCGGAAGCTCCTCGCCCTTAAACATGATCGTCTTGCCGACCGAGCGCGCCGATGCCAGCAAGGTAAGGGAGGCGAGCGGGAAGTCCCGCTCCTCCAATAACTTCAAAAACTCCGCCCCGACCGCGCCTGTCGCGCCCGCCAGAGCCACATGGTATTGCTTCATTGCAAGCCATGATACCGCACGCCAAATCGTCGGGCGAGGGGCCGGTGGGTGTGCGGGGATTGGAAATCCCCGGCACCAGGGAGAGAGCGCCCCGTGGGCGCGGAGAATAGACTTCGTCGCCTACGAATACAGCTCGGTTTCAGAGAGTCGTCGAAGTTCAAAAGCAGCAGGGATGGCAACCGTCCCAACCCACTTTTGAAAGTCCACCGCTACCCGAGAAGTGCCACCAAGAGTGCGGTGCAGGTTTTATGCATTTTTATCTTCGAGCTTTATCGTCCTTGGGAACCCCTCGAACTGCCCACCTCCATGTCGCCACATCTCAAAGGTCGCCTCACGGGTCTTCTTGTTCAGGCGGATAATGCCATAGCCAGAGCCTTTTTTGTGTGCTACTTCGTCCGGGGGGACTGTACCGCCGACTTCTTTGAGAGTGTTGCTCCCCTTCTCTGGATTCGCCGCTGCCAGCACCGTGAGCTTATGCCCGAAGCTATCGGTGAAGCGCCCGGTGACACTGGCTCCCTCAGGCCACCAGGCACGCGGCCAGCCGTTGGCGGTGCCGGGAACCATAAATGCCAGCGGGCCATCGTCCCAGTCGTCGATACCGTGCCGCAATAAAATCCCGCTGTGCTGATCCCCGGCGAGCATCAGCACGGTCGGACGGAGCGCCGTGAGTGCCCGCCGCCGCCCGGACTGTGGCCAAGCGTTACAGTCCAGGTCGAGCTTAATGGGATTGAGTTGTGGCCCCGAGTGCGTCGTCGCATGGCAGAAGATCGTCTGGGAGACAACGATCTTAAACGGAGCGGGCTCTTTGGCCCAGCGCACCAGAAAGCGCTCCTGGCGCTCGCCCAGGAGCTGTGCGCCGGGGATATCGAGCACCTTGGGGTCGGTCTTGGCCTGCTGGCGAAGCGCTGGGGAGACGACAGCATCGGGGCCGGTCTTGAACTTGCGGTCCTCGATTACGGCGAAGTCCACGCCGCCGTACTTGAGCTGGGTAAAGTACACCCCGATGCCTTGCGCGATTGGGGCCGGGTCGATCGGGTCAGGCAGGTGCCCGGTCTGGGTGCGCTGGACGACACCCACCCACTCGGCAGGCATGACGTAGCCGCCGTTTTCTTGTTTGCCATTGGGCGCGGGCCGCCCGCCCTGTCCCCAGACATTGCCCTGGAAGACATCGTGGTCGTCGGGCAGAATAATGGAAGGTCGGTCTTTGAGCAGCTCGCGCCACATCCAGCCAAAGTGCCAGAACTTTCGTAAGTAGTCCAGCGTTGCGCGATCGGTGGGCTTGCGGATAATCCCAAAGCCGCCGTAGTTCTCGTAGATCTGGTCGCCTAAGAAACAGAGGAGATCCGGGTTCTGCTTCGCCACCATTGCTGTAAGCCGTGCCTGCGGGAAGACATAGCCATGATCGCAGGAGAGCACGCCCACCGAGAGGGTCTCTCGATCCACTGGGTCACGTCTAAGCGTCCCTTCCCAGTGATAGTCTTTGCCCTGCCACGTATAGGCAACCCGATAGGCCGTATCTGCGCCTGCCTTCCAGCCAGGAACGCGAAAGAGTGCTGTGCTCGAGAGTGGCTCCACGGTGGCATCGCTGAGCTTCTCCCAGCCCGCACCACGCCTGACCTCCAGCCGGACGGTCTGGCTGTCGGATTTTTCCAGGGGGGGCAAGAGCGCCAGGAGCTTGAGCACGCTGCCCGAGAGCGTGTACTGTGTCCAGAGCAGCGGTCCAAATGCGCGTTCGGGAGCCCCCTCTAGTTTCTCGCCCTCTGCCTTGAAATCCGCATAGCGCCAGCGGAGAATCGGCTGGTTGTTGCCCTCGGGCTGGTTGCGCGGCGCCTCGGCGAGGAGGGCGATATTGCCGTGTAGTACTGCTGCCTCGAGCATCGCCCCAAGACGGACTGTCTTCTCGCCCTGTGTCCCGGTGAGTGTCGCCACGCCCCCCGCCCCAATGCTCAGCTTCAGCGTGACCGCTTGCTTGGTATCCAGAGGCTCTGCGCTCACCATCTCCCCGAAAAAGAGTTTTCCATCCGCCCGAATGCCCGCTTCGTGCTTGTGCTGGTAGTGCCAGAGCGCGTGGCGAAAGTCATCGAGCTGGCCGCGCAGGGCAAAGGCAAATCCCGCCCGCACCGCCGCTGGCTGTGCCGGAGCACCGTCGAGGCGCACGGTCACCGAGAGCGTGAAGGTGCTTGGTTTTTCGGTGAGCGCATGGCTTAGCAGGTGCAGCAAGCGCCCCTTGGCCGCCAAGGCTACGACCTCGTTGTCCTCCACGCTCCAGTCCTGGAGCGGCGCCGCCCAGAACTCTGGCCCCACCCAGCGGCGGGTGCCCTTCCAGTCACTCTGAAAAATACTCATAGCTTCTTTCCTGCCAGCGGGGCATTGGTGGATTTTATCCACGCCAGTAAGTCCTTGAGGAGCTCGTCGCGCTTGCTGGGGTTGGTATCGGCAAGGTTGCTGCGTTCCCCAATATCGTCCTTGAGGTTGTAGAGTTCCAGTGCATTCTTTCCGCCATCGAGCACCCACTCCTCGTGGTAGAGGTGCAACTTCCAGTCGCCCTTGCGAATAACACTAATGGGGCGGGTGCGGAAGTCTTTGTCACGGCCTCGGATTACCGGGTCGTTGAGATAGCCAGGGAAGTGCCAGAAGATCGCTTGGCGCTTGAGGGTGCTACCACCTTTGAGAAGTGGGACGAGGCTCTCGCCATCAAGCAGCTTAGGAGGCTTGGCTCCGGCTGCTTCGAGAAACGTCGGGTAGAAATCGATGTTGATAACAGGCGTCGCGCAGACGCTGCCAGGCTTGGTGACACCGGGCCAGCGCACGATCAGAGGCTCGCGGATGCCCCCTTCGTAGTAGCCGCCTTTGCTTCCTCGGAGCGGCTCTTGCGACGACTGCTGGGTTGCGCCATTGTCCGACGTGAAGACGACGATTGTGTTTTTCGCTAGGTTTAGCTCCTTGAGCTTTTTGAGAAGTATGTCTATGCTGGAGTCCAAGGCAGCGACACACGCAGCATACTTCGCATTTCTCTGCTCTATGCCGGGAGTTTTTGCCTTGAACTTCGCCAGAGTGCCTGGCTGGGCTTGGAGTGGTGAGTGAATCCCGTGGTGGGCGAGATAGACAAAAAACGGCTTAGCCTTGTTCTTCTCGATAAACGCACAGGCTTTGTTCGTGAGCGTAAAGACCCCCTTGGGATCACTGGGAGGCCCTGTCTGGTTGCCCTCGCCCCCTTCTTTGAGAGGACCATTTCCAAAGGAGTCGTAGGTCTCGTCGAAGCCCTGTTGTGACGGCAGTGCGCCTTCTGTGGGATGCATGAGGTGCCACTTGCCAAAGTGCCCCGTGGCATAGCCTGCCGATTTCAGGGCATCGGCGAGCGTGATGTTCTCCTCGAGCAAACCCTGCTTATTGGGGTAGGGCACCAGACGCATCAGCTCCTTCGGCCCTCGGTTCGTGCTGTCTACGGCGTAGACCCCGTGCCGTGGCCCGTAGGTTCCCGAGAGCAAGCACGCCCGGCTCGGGGCGCAGTTTCCCGCCGCAGCGTAGGCATGGGTGAAGACCATCCCCTCTTTAGCGAAGCGATCAATCACCGGCGTCTCGTAGAAGTCCGAGCCCTGGTAGCCGACATCGCGCCAGCCCAGATCATCGGCAAAGATAAAGACAATGTTGGGCTGACCTGGTCCCCTCGCCCCCGCAGGGCGGGGGAATAGTAGGGTGAGGAGCGTGAGAAAAACAATGAGTGTCCGTTGCATCGGAGTTACTTCTCCCCCAGATCACTGTAGAAGAGGAGTTCGAAGCCTGTCGGGGCGCTCTTGCGGAGCTGCTCTATGCGCGCCGCCTCTCCTTCGAGTTTCCCCGGCTTTATGGCTTCTGCCTCGTAGACCCAGAGCTCACAGAGCAGGGCGTTGGGGCCGACGATGCGATCTATAAGGACTTTCAGTGCTGTCCCCGAGAGTCCTGATGGAATGTCCACAACCAGCTCCTGTGGCTTCTGCCTCTTGCCTTTCCAGGCCGGAAGCTCGGTGTCGGGAACGACGCCGACTGCTCCCGTACCATCAGCGTTGGCGACCCGTACGCGCTGCGTACGGCCACGCCCGCCCCAGTCCCACCAAGAGAAGCCAATCTTATGTGCTTTTCCCGGAGCGAGGCCAGAAATAAGGAGCTCAACAGACGAATGGTGCTGCACTGACGAGCCAAACCAGGGGGCTACCTCCGTGGTGAAGTCAGGCGGGGTGTAGGCACGCCCTGCGAGAGTGGTGATCCCTGGCCCGCTAGATACTGCCGTCGTAACGATAGCCTTTGCTTCAGCTTCGTAGGAGCGTGGGTTTCCCGGCTGTGGCGTGTGCTCGCTCGCCATCAGTGCCTTCATCCGTGCCAGCAGTGTTGCGTGCTTGGGGTCACCGGCGAGATCGTGGTCCTCATGGGGATCGGTGACGACGTTGTAGAGCTTCAGCGGGGTGCTGGCGTCTTTGATCTGCACGCGAAGCCCCACGAAATCCCCGATACGCACGGCCTGCTGGTCGCCCCAAGGGTCGGGACCCGTATTGGGAAAGCCGTGGCGGCCCAGCACCTCACGGTCGGTCTTGAGGTTGCTAGGGCCATGAAACTCCCAGTAGAGAAAGTCGTGGGGCTTCTGCACGCCCTTCCCCGTGACACTCGCTGCGAGGGAGAGACCGTCGGTGCCGGAAGGCACTTTGGCTCCTGCGAGCTCAGCAAAGGTAGCCAGCCAGTCGTAGTGGGCGCTGGGCAAGGAGACCGCGCCAGGCTTGACGACTCCTGGCCCCCAGACAATCGTCGGCTCTCGCATCCCACCTTCGTAAAGATCGCGCTTGAAGCCATCGTGTGGCCCCCAAGAGCGGAAAACCTGTGGATCTTTGGCAGGGCCATTGTCGGAGGTAAAGACAATCAGTGTATTTTTGTCCAAGCCCTGCTTTTGGAGCGTTGCTCTCAGGTCGCCCATCGCAGCGTCTAAGCGCCGAATCATCGTGGCGTAGCGCTTCTCCCAGTCCGTCCACTCCGCAGGAAGTGTAGGATCGAGCCAGGCGTTTTTCTGCGCGGGGTTGGTCATTAGTGGCAGCGAGACACCGCCAGTTGGGTACGGGCCGTCGGGCACTTGATAGGCCATGTGCGGCGCAATATAGGCTAGGTAGAGAAAGAAGGGCTGCTTGGGGTTCTTGGCTGTCTGCTCGGCGATATAGGCTTTCGCTTTGGCGGTGTAGAGATCCGTGGAGTAGCTGTCCTTGAACTGCTCGGTAACGTCCTTCGTTCCCTCGAAGATCGGGTGCTGCGTATCGGGGTAGTGGACGTGCCCGTCGCTGTGGCCGTAGAGCCCGAACCAGTGGTCGAAGCCGCGCTTCTCCGGGTGGGCGGGCATGTCCTTCTTGCCGCCCCCAATCCCCCACTTGCCCACGGAATAGGTCGCGTAGCCAGCCGCTTTTAGGACGCTCGCCATGGTCGGGGCCTCGGCCAGCTCGGGCAGAGCACGGTCAAACTGATGATCCCGGATCGGAGAGTGGCCGGTGTGCTTTCCAAGCATCAGGCAAGCGCGGGTCGGCACACAGACGGGTGAGCTGGCGTAGTGCTGCGTCCACTTCTGCCCCTCGGCTGCGAGCGTTTCCAAGTTTGGCGTAGAGAAGCGCTTCTGTCCAAAGGGCGAGATGTCGCCGTAGCCAAGGTCGTCGCAGAGGACGAAGATAATATTGGGCCGCTGGGGCTTAGCGGGCTGTGCAAGTGCAGGGAGTGAGAGAGCTACGAGCACAAGCACACTCAAAAGTCGTCTCATAGAGTGCTTACTTTCACGTCCATGACCGTTCCTAAGAGCGGGTTGGGGGACGTGTAGTCCCCCACTGCCGTCTTGTCATCGCGGCCAATACTCAGGCCATCGCGCCCCTTAGCCTTGGCGTTCCTCAAGATCGGCTGGAGGTCGCTGCCCTGCATACTTTTCGGGATCGGGACGCCCGCCATCGCCAGAATGGTCGGAGCCAGATCTATATTGAGGGCCATCTGTGAGCGGCGACCATGCGTCGACCTTGGCAGGCGCGGGTCGCGGATAATGAGCGGAACATGGATCGACTCCTCGTACATCAGACACTTCCCATCGAAGCCATGGGCACCGTCCATCGTGCCATTGTCGGACATATGGATGCGGTAGCCTGCTTTTCGCAGGAGTGCGGGGAAGGTCTGCTGCCACTGCGCCGCCGAGAGTGGGGTCTTAAAGTCCTCAACTCCCTGGCGGCCCATGTGCTGGCCGGTGTAGAGGCTCGCGCGGCTACAGCAGCAGATCGCGGTGGTGACAAAGGCCTTATCAAAGAGCACGCCCTCGGCGGCGAGCTGGTCGACATGGGGGCTTTTTAGGACAGAGTTACTGGTACAGCTCAGGCCATTGTAAGGCTGGTCATCGGTGAGAAAGAGGACGAAGTTAGGTTTTGTTTGCATTATTTTTTGGTTGCTAATGTGGCACCTAACCACGTCCGCAGTGCCACTCGGGCGGGTGTCTCGCGCAGAACCCAGGCATCGTTGTGATTCCGAAACGGCACCCCCTGGAAGGTGAAGGGGGCGTGAACGCCACTAGCGGCGATGTACGCGCGGGTAGCCTCAGTGCTTCCGTCACAGATAAACGAGGGGCGCCCTTTTAGCCGCTTCAGACGGGTCACGGCAGAGGCCACATCGGAGTGGGGGTAGGGCCAGCTTTTCACCCCATCGTAGTGGCTGTAGGCGATAAACGCTCGCCAGAGGCTGGCGGTCTCGTCGTTGTGCAGGCCTAGATAACCACACGCAATGGCACCTCGGGAGAACCCGGCGAGGATCACAGCAGAGGAATCCCCCCCGTATTGATCACAGACCATGCGGATGGCTGCCTTGCAGTACTCCAGAGTGGCGCTGATGTCGCCCCACCACTGGGTACAGATACGAGTACGTCCCACATCGATATAGGGCAGGCAGAGCCAGAGAAAGCCCTGACCTGCGGAAGCTCCGTAGCCCAGCCTACTCCCCTCAGGGACACCGTGGGAAACGTCCCCATAGCGGTTGGAGTACCCTCCATTGCCTGCATACTCGACAATCACCGGGTACTTTTTTCCGGGTTTCCAGTCCGTCGGGAGGTAGAGCACATGGTAGACCTGCGTCCCAGCATATTCCGGCAGAGAGTGCCGCACGCGCCTCCCTGCCTTGGGCTGCTCCTCGGTGAGTGCAGGCAGGGTTAGATCCGCTGGAACAGTGCTAAGATCGGGGAGCTCTTGGCCAATCATGGGGACACATCTTTCACACACCGAAACCCGATGTGAGAGCTGCCAGTATTAATATCCCCTTTGCCGCGTCCACCGGGCATGTAGCGTGCGCAGTAGGCCTCGCAGCACAAAAACGAGCCGCCTTTTTGGACGCGCTTTAGGACTCCCGGCTCATCGGGATCGAGGCTGTCCTCGGGCCCCTTCGGGTTCTTCTCAGGGCTCTGGGAAAAATAGTCCGGGCGGTACCAGTCCGAGCACCACTGCCAGACATTGCCCGCCATGTCGTAGAGGCCAAAGGCATTGGCAGGGAAGCTTCCCACCGGCGAGGTGCGTGCAAAGCCATCGGCCTGGGTGTTTTTGTAGGGGAAGTCGCCGTTAAACGTATTGGCCATCTGCTTGCCGCCTGGCGCAAACGTATTGCCCCAGACAAAAGGCTTCTGATCCAGCCCGCCGCGCGCAGCAAACTCCCACTCCGCCTCCGTGGGGAGGCGCTTGCCCGCCCACTTGGCGTAGGCCGCAGCGTCCTCGTAGGCAACCTGCACCACAGGATGGCTCTCTCGGCCTTTGAGGTCGCTTGTCGGGCCTTCGGGGTGACGCCAGTCGGCCTTGGGGACATAGCTCCACCACTGGGTGACATCATCGAGGCGCACGGCGTGGTCGGGCGGGGTAAAGACAACAGCACCTGGGACGAGCTTATCCAGCGGGACGCCGGGGAACTCTTTGGGATCGAGGGGGCGCTCGGCGACGGTTTTATAGCCCGTGGCGGCGACGAATCTGTCAAACTGGGCATTGGTGACGGGGTACTTGTCCATCCAGAACCCAGCGAGTGTCACCCGGTGCACGGGCTGCGAATCGTGGAAACGCGGATCGTCGCTGCCCATCCGGAATGTACCACCTGCAATTTGAACCATTCCCTCCGTGCTTTGGACGGAGGACGTGCTCGCCTGTTTTTGACAGCCAGACGCAACGAGCAAGAGACACGAGAGGGCTATCCAACAATGCTGTGTGTCGTTCATGATGCTATTGTAACGGCCAGCTAGGGACGGTGGAGTGAGCAGCATTGGGGAGTGACTCGGCTCTGGCACACTCCTATGGACGCCGGTCGGCGAGATTAGTTCGCTCATGGGAGACTCTTTCTCCTAGAGATCCTCGTTGAACCAACCTGCGCTCTTAAACCACTTGGCATGGCCGTCTGCCTTCACGCTCGTCGTCGGCGAGGGCCAGAGACGCGAGCTGGTCAATGCATTGTAAGCGGAAGATTTGAAGCGGCGACGAGAAGAAGCGAAGGGATTAGGCAGCGAAATCCGGAATCTAGCTCCCAGATGAAGCCCAATATCCTCTTTATCATGAGCGACGACCACGCCGCGCATGCGATCAGTGCCTACGGCAGTCGTATCAACCAGACGCCGCAGATAGTTGGGGTACCCACAGTGTTGTGTGGTTTCCTTTAAGCAACAGCTTACCTCACTAATGACGATAGAGATGCGCACGTGATGGCAGCGTCATGAAGAAACAAACACTTACTCGGTGTAGGAAAAGGCCTGTAGGGAGAGAGGGCTGGCAAGGTTCTTCAGGCTCCAGCTCGTGTGCCCAAACGAGCACGCCAGCACCTGCCCATGCCACCCAGGCTTGATTGCCACACCGTAGAGGTTCTTGATTCCCAGTGGTATGCCAGCAATACGCTCTGGTTGCCCGGGAAGGAAAAACCGCCCTGGCGGCACGGTCTTCGGATCGGTGAGATCCTCGTAGACAAGCTGCGTGCAACCACGGGGAACATAGAAGTACTGGATGGGGTAGGCATAGTTATCGAAGTCATCCAGGTTGTGGGCATTGAAGGCCACCAGCGGACTGTGGAGCTTGAAGCGATTGAAGCCCCCACGCAGACGCACCGAGTAGGTCTTGCCGGCAGTGACGGCCAGGGAGAAGCGCCGTAGCTTCCAGGTACGGCCCTCGATTGTCTCTGTGTAGTCGACAAGTTCACCGAGTCGTTCTTTCAGGAGAATGCCCTCGTCGGTGAAGATCGTCAGCTCAGAGGTGCCTCCCTCCACTCCCGCATCGAAGGCAATTCTCCCCGACTTCTGCGGGACGAGATAGACCTGCGGGTTGCGTCCAAAGCGCCAAGAGTTCTCGGCAATCGGCTCGGTGTAGCGCACGCGCTGATGGTCAAAGACAAACGAGTGAACGTCGTAGAGTTTGGGGCAAGCCTGCTGATCTGCCTGATGTCCCCTGTGGGAAGTGCCTTGGGCTTGACAAACCAGCTCTCGCCGGGGCCGTACCAGCGAAAGCCCCAGCGGTCGAGGAGGGTGTAGATAGCATTTTCGAGGCTATTGGGGGTCGTGTAGCGAATGTGCATCCTCCCCCGCCGACGCTCCACGTAGAACTCTTGCCCGGTTCGCCCTGCAAGCGGCACCTGCTCCAGCACCAGCTCACCCGCATCGTAGCCGACCAGAACATCTTGCAGATCGGTGACGGCCGCGCTGGGTGGCCCCTGGTAGCGAATGTGGTTCATCCTGCCAGTGTACCAACTCTACTGTGCTCCGACGACACGGTGTGGGACGTAGGGCTCTTCCAGGTAAGCGACCTCTTCCGAGGTCAGTGTCACAGCCAGTGCCCCTGCGGCGTCCTCCAGGTGGCTGAGCTTGGTCGCGCCGACAATCGGTGCAGTCACGGGCTCCTTTTGAAGCAACCATGCGAGCGCGATCTGGACACGGGACACCCTGCGCTTCTCGGCGAGCTCCGCCACCCGCGCCACAATCTGCTGGTCGGTCTGAGTAGTGGCATCGTACTTCCAGCGCTGGATCTGGTCGGTCTCGGCGCGCAGGCTTCCCTCAGTGGGTAGGTCTCGTGTCAGCCGTCCCGAGGCGAGCGGGCTGTAGGGAATCACCCCGATCTTTAGGTCGCGGCAGAGCGGCATCATCTCGCGCTCCTCTTCCCGGTAGATCAGGTTGAGGTGGTTCTGCATCGAGACAAAGCGTGCCCAGCCGTGCTTCTCCGCCACAAACTGCGCCTTCTGGAACTGCCAGGCAAACATCGCCGACGCCCCGATATAGCGCACCTTTCCCGCCCGCACGACATCGTTGAGCGCCTCCATCGTCTCCTCGATGGGAGTCTGGTAGTCCCAGCGGTGGATCTGGTAGAGGTCGACGTAGTCCGTCCCCAGGCGTGTCAGGCTCTTATCAATCTCGCTCAGGATCGCCTTGCGCGAGAGCCCCCCACCGTTGGGGCCGTCGGCCATCTTCCCCCAGACCTTGGTGGCCAAGACAATCTCGTCGCGCTTGGCGAAATCTTTCAGTGCGCGCCCCGTGATCTCCTCGCTCGCCCCGAGTGAGTAGATATTGGCCGTGTCGAAGAAGTTAACCCCCAGCTCCAGCGCTTTCTGGATCACCGGGCGGCTGTTCTCTTCGTTCAAGACCCATTTATGCGTCCAGCGCTCCGCGTCGCCAAATCCCATACACCCCAGGCAGAGGCGTGAGACATCCATCCCCGTGTTACCAAGTTTTGTATATTCCATGACTAGTTCTCTCTTCTGTAGTGCTCGTCGGTGACATGCTCCAGCCACTCCACCGCCTTACCATCGAGCCTCTCTTGAATCGCGATATGGGTCATCATAGTAGTCGCCGTGGCCCCGTGCCAGTGCTTCTCACCCGGCGCAAACCAGACCACATCCCCGAGCCGAATCTCCTCAATTGGGCCGCCTTCGCGCTGGGCGAGACCGCAGCCTGCGGTCACGATAAGCGTCTGCCCGAGGGGGTGGGTGTGCCACGCCGTCCGAGCGCCCGGCTCAAAGGTCACACTGGCACCGGCAACCCGTGCCGGCTCCGGTGCCGTAAAGAGCGGGTCCACCTGCACGACTCCTGTGAACCACTCGGCAGGCCCCCTGCCCGAGGGCTGTGAGCCACTTCGTTTGATTTCCATTACTTCTCTATACCCAAGAATAGCCCCCACTTTTTCCGCGACCTGTCAAAGGCGGGCCTAACCCTCCCTCGCAGGATCGGAGAGTTGCTTGGTCAGAACTCCTGCTTGGGAGAGTTGCCTCTCATTCTATGGGGTAATGGAAGTAGGTGAATAGGTCAATCCTCGGGAATGCTTGGTCAATCCTACGAAACTTCCGAAGAACGATCACAGAGAAAGAAGGTAGATGCTACACTGAGCAAAATGACCACAGAGCCGGATACACGTGCCTTGGAGAGCGTCTACCGGACGGAGCTCACCGCACGCATCGCCCGAGCCCTGCCCAACAACGGAGCCGTCACACCGCTGGAGGGCCTCTCGTTTTACCGAGCGTCGAGCACGCGAGGCCCGATCCATACCGTGACACTCCCCTCGCTGTGTGTCATTGCCCAAGGTGTCAAGGAAGTCTATCTGGGAGACAAAACGTACTGCTACGACCCCTACAGCTACCTCCTGACGACTGTCGAGCTTCCCGTTATCGGGCAGCTCACCGAGGCATCACCCGAGACACCCTATCTCGCACTGCGCCTCATCCTAGATCCGGCACTCATAGCCTCCGTGATGCTGGACGCCGGCCTGCCGGCGCCTCGCAGAGAAGGGGGGAGCCTGCGTGGTCTGGAGGTCAGCCCTCTGGGTACGGACCTGCTAGAAACGACGCTAAGGCTCGTCCGGCTCGCGGAGGCTCCACCTAGTGAGGCGCGAGTGTTGCTACCGTTGGTGACGCGTGAGATTGTCTTTCGCCTACTCCAGGGAGAGCAAAGTGCTAGACTCAGGCAAATCGCGGTCTTGGGGGGCCACGCCGAGCGCATCGCGCAAGCAATAGGGCTACTGCGGAAAGACTTTGACAAGCAGCTACGCATTGAGCAGTTGGCCAAAGAAATCGGGATGAGCCCCTCGGTGTTCCACGAGCACTTCAAAGCGGTCACGGCCCTCAGCCCGCTCCAGTTTCAGAAACATCTGAGGCTCCAAGAGGCGCGTCGCCTCATGCTCAGTGAGGATATCGACGCCGCCAGCGCGGGGCACCGAGTCGGCTATGAGGATCCCTCCCAGTTCAGCAAGGAGTATAAACGGCTCTTTGGCGACCCACCCCTGCGCGACATTGAACGGCTACGACAGAGTTTCCACAGTGCGAGTGCTGCTTAGCGAAAACCAGAAAAGCCAGAGCTGGAGTACTAAGACACCTTTTCCAGTCAGCCTCGTTTACGGCTCAGAAAAACCAATACGTCGATAAAAGCGATCCCGATAGGTGGCAGATATCGGAATCATCGCATTGCGAATTTTGATTCGGTCACGCTCAATAGACGTTATCCTGTTTCAGGATCGCCTCTGACATGGTGACGTTGTTCTCAATTGCTGATATTATTTCAGCATGTCGGGATTAACTTATACCAAAGCATGCGCCACCTCGGGAAGACTATTGGCCCTCACGGGATTGGAGCCCAGCGAGTTCAAGACTCTACTGCCTTACTTTCAGAGTGCCCTCGATGCATATCTGGAAAACCTCACCGTCGAGGGAGGGCAAGAGCTTTTCCGTCTACAAAAATGCCCTCCTGCCCACGTGGTGATCCTCCCAGGCGAAGCGTACAGAAGCTTAAAGCGAGTGTGGAAGCAGAAAACAGTCCCCTTTTTGTCGGGACGTTACGGAACGTCCCGTCCCCCGACCAACCGATGAGCAGCGTCGGTACCGTTTTCGCCGTATACTAACCCCATAGTCACGTAGGAAACTACGGATTCAAGCGATCTACTCCACCGGGAGTAAGGTCGCTTTTTTATTCAGGGCCAAATAGAATCAATGGTACAATAGAAGGCCATGAAGACTCCTCTATCGAGGCGGACCTTGCTTAGAGGCGCAGGAGTTGGGCTGGCGCTTCCGTTTCTTGAGAGCATGCAGCCGGCACTAGCACGGACGCAACCCACAAAGCCGCGCCGGATGCTAGCGATCTGCAACAACTTGGGGTTGCTCCCAGACTACTTCTTTCCCAAAACCACCGGGCGCGATTACGCATTGTCTCCCTATCTGGAGCTCCTGCAGGCGCACCGCAACCACTTCACGGTCTTTAGCGGTGTCTCCCACCCCAATGTGGACGGCGGCCACCCCGCCGATGTTTGTTTCCTCACCGCCGCACCCCATCCGGGTAGCAGCTCGTTTCGTAACACGATCTCTCTGGACCAGTTTGTCGCGGAGCGTATCGGCATCCAGACCCGGTTCCCATCACTGACCCTGGGAGTCAATACGCGCTCGCGGAGCCTCTCTTGGACCGGTACGGGAGTGGCGATCCCCCCCGAGGACAAGGCGGCAGAAGTCTTTAGGCAGCTCTTTCTGCAAGGCAATGCCGCCGAGGTTGCGGCACAGCTTCAGCGGCTCGATACGGGGCGTAGTATCTTGGATACCATCGCGGGGCAGGCCTCCGAGCTAGAGCGTACTGTCTCCGCCCACGACAAAGAGCGACTAGACCAGTACTTCACCAGTGTCCGCGATCTGGAGCACCGGCTCACCGTCTCACGCGGCTGGGAGAATAAACCCAAGCCCGTCATCAAAGCCCCCGTTCCTGTCGATCCAGGCTCTCCTGCGGCGTACATGGACAAGGTAAAAGTGATGTACGACCTCGCTCGCCTCGCCTTTGAGACCGACTCCACGCGTGCGATCACACTGATGCTAGAAGGGGTGAGCTCACCCGTGCTGGAGATTGCGGGAGTCAAGATCACCGATGGTTACCACAATCTCTCCCACCACGGGAAGTCCGAGAGCAAGCGTGCTCAGCTCAAGGCAATCGACGAGTGGCACATGAAGCTCCTCGCGGATCTCTTCACCAGCCTGGAAGCCACGAAGGAAGGCGACGAGTCCCTCTTGGATCGCACCATGGTGCTCTACGGCTCCAACTTCGGCGATGCCAACACCCATGTCACCACCAATATGCCCGTGATCCTGGCGGGAGGAGGGTTCAAGCACGGCCAGCACCTGGGCTTCAGTACGCAGCAAAACTACCCTCTACCCAATCTCTATGTCTCCCTGCTCCACCGCTTCGGCCTCGAAGCCGATCGCTTCGCCTCCTCCACCGGCACGATGCGTGGTCTGGAGCTCACCTAGATGGACACTCGTCTTTCTATTCTCCTGTCCACCATGCCCCTCACCCTTTCGGCACTTCCTCTGAGCCCCGCTCCGCAAGCGGCCAGAGGCGTGCAGGGACAGGCCTTTGTCCCTAAATACTGCGTCTCCTGCCACCCAAGCCCTGAGAAACTTGACCCCGTAAAGATGCACGATCGCGTCCAGGCAGGAGAGATGCCGCCCAAAGACGCATCCTTACGCCCCAGTCCCGCAGAGCGTAGCGCGTTTCTCAGCACACTGGCGATGTCGATCACCACGCAGGAGAAAGCGCAGGATGCTCGCCAGGGACGCGCGACTCAGCGGCGGCTCAATGCCTACGAGTACGAGAATGCACTCCGGGACCTCTTACACGCACCTTGGCTTCAGATCCGTGGGCAGTTCCCCGACGATGGCGAGGCGTTTCGGTTCAACAAAGTCGGTGAGGCCCTCGATGTCTCCCATGTCCACCTCGCACGCTACCTCACCGCCGCTGACTACGCTCTCCGCGAGGTGATCCGCGCACACGAGAAGCGCACGCAGCCCCAGACTCAGCGCTACTACGCCCGTGACCAGAAGACTCTCACGAACACGTTTACGCAGAACCCCTTCAATACCTCGCCCGATCGCCAGTGCTACCCCGTGCTGGGGAGTACCGCGCAGCCCGACGTGCGCAATCGACGTGCCCCGCTCACGGATCCCGCCACCCGCGAGCAAGAGGCGGTCGGCTGGGTCTCAAGCAACTATGTCACCGGCTTCACCTACCGCTGGGACCAGTTCAAAGCACCTGTCGCCGGACGCTACCGTGTTTCCTTCCGTGGCTACACGCTTTGGGCTGCCCCCGGTGGCACACAGCGGCGCTTCACCAGCGGGAGCGATAAAGTGGGGACGCCTGGCAAGCCCCGCCCCGATGTGCCTGATTACGACAAGCTCACGCCAGGGCGCACGGTGGAGCCCATCACGGTCTATACCCGAAATGGTACTCTCAACCGCAGGGTCGGTGCTTTTGACCTTACCCCAGAGCCAACTCGCCACGAGATTGGAGAGGTCTGGCTTGTCGGTGGAGAAACACTCGTCCCCGATGCCTCCCGTTTCTACCGGTCTCGTCCCCCCGCCTTTAAGAACCCCCTCATGACCAAGGACGGCTGTCCCAGTGTCGCGTTTCAATGGATGGAGGTAGAAGGCCCTCTCAACGACGAGAGCTCTGACGCGGGCTACCAGCTTCTCTTTGGTGGTGACCAGAATCCGGAGCGACTCCTGCGCCGCTTTCTGAGCGCAGCCTACCGCGGCCCGGTAGACGAGAGCGATCTCCAGCGCTTTTTCAAGCTCTACCAGGAGCGCCAGAGCGCGGGCCTCAGCACCCAAGAGGCACTTCTCGCCACCTACACCGCCGTGCTCGCATCGCCGCGCTTTCTCTTCCTACAGGAGAAACCTGGCCCCCTCGACGACAGGGCGCTCGCGACGCGTCTGGCACTCTTTCTTTGGAACTCCACACCCGATGCCACGCTCCGAGAACGTGCGACCCAGGGTACCCTCCATCGCCCCGACGTGCTCCGTGCGGAGACCGAGCGCCTGCTCAATGACCCCAAGGCCCACCGCTTCACTGAGGCGTTTCTGGATTACTGGCTGGACCTGCGCAAGATAGAGGACTCCACTCCGTCAACCACGCTCTACAACGACTACTATCTCGATGATGCGTTAGTGGAGGCCGCGATGCTGGAGTCACACCTCACGTTTGAGGAGCTCGTGCGCCAGAACCTGCCCGCCCGCAACGTGGTCGATGCAAACTTTATCTTTACCAATGAGCGCCTGGCAACCCACTACGGCCTCCCTGAGGTTAAGGGGGTCGCGATGCGCCGGGTGACACTTCCCCCCAATAGCCCCCGTGGGGGTTTTCTCACGCAGGCCAGTGTGCTTAAAGTGACCGCCAATGGCACGACCACATCCCCGGTGCTGCGCGGCAAGTGGGTGATGGAGCGTATTCTGGGCTACGAAGTGCCTCCACCGCCCCCCGTTCCCGCCGTGGAGCCCGATATCCGGGGAGCAGTGACCATCCGTCAGCAGCTCGACAAGCACCGCGCCGATCCGAGCTGCGCCTCGTGCCACAGCAAGATCGACCCACCAGGCTTTGCCCTAGAGAGCTTCGACGTGATGGGAGCCTGGCGTGAGCGCTACCGAGGGATTGATGAAACCAAGCCGCCTGAGAAAGGGATTGGAAAGAACGGCCAGGCATTTGCGTTCCACCAAGGGTTGCCGGTGGACTGCTCGGGCAAGCTCTCCAGTGGCACCCCCTTCACCGATGTACGCGACCTGAAGCACCTACTGGCCCAGGATGAGTCGCCCCTTGCGCGCAACCTCGCCAAGCAGCTCGTGATCTATGCTACCGGAGCCCCCATCCGCTTTAGCGACCGCGCGGCGCTAGAGAAAGTGCTCACGGAGACCAAGCCAAGCCACTACGGTGTCCGGAGCCTCCTCCATGCTGTAGTCCAGAGTGAGTTGTTTCGCCAGAAGTGAGCCGGAAACGAGAGCTCCAACGGCTACAATGCAACAATGGCTTTACTACCAACGGGAACGCTCACTTTTCTCTTCACCGACATTGAGGGCAGCACGAAGCTCTGGGAAGCGCATCCCGAAGCCATGCGCGGGGCTGTCGCTCGACATGACGCACTTCTTCGACTGGCCGTCGAGCAGAACAAGGGGGTCGTCTTCAAGACGACAGGAGATGGTATTGCCGCCGCGTTCGCCCTAGCCCTCGATGCCCTCACCGCGACCGTGGACGCGCAGCAAGCCCTACTCACCGAACCATGGCCCCAGGTGACGGTGCTTCGCTCACGCATGGGCTTGCACACGGGCTCAGCAGAGCTGCGCGACGGAGACTACTTCGGCACTACACTCAATCGTTGCGCACGACTGATGGCGGCGGGGCATGGCGGACAAACACTGCTCTCCGATGTCACCCATCAGCTGACCCGGGATGCTCTGCCACCGGATGTGTCTCTGCGCCTTCTGGGAAAGTATCGACTCAAGGACCTCACACGGCCCGAGACGATCTTTCAGCTGGAGCACCCGACGCTGGTTGCAGAGTTTCCTGCACTGCGAACCCTCGATGCTACGCCCAACAACCTGCCCCAGCAGGTGACTAGTTTTATCGGTCGAGAAAAGGCAATTGCCGATGTCACCACGCTTCTGGGAAAAACACGCCTGCTCACGCTGATCGGCTCGGGGGGGGCGGGTAAGACGCGCCTCTCTCTGCAAGCCGCCGCCGACCTGCTAGAGCAGTACCCCGACGGCGTCTGGCTGGTGGAGCTCGCGCCGCTTTCCGAACCATCGCTGGTGCCTCAAACGGTCACGTCCGTCCTTGGCATCAAGGAGCAGGCAGGGCAAGCGATGACCCAGACACTCACCAGTGGACTCAAAGAGAAGAAACTCTTGCTCCTTCTGGACAACTGCGAGCATCTGCTACTTGCCTGCGCCCAGATGGTAGCCGCCTTGATCCGTACCTGCCCCAATGTAACCGTGCTGGCAACGAGCCGTGAGGCACTGGGCATCGGTGGCGAGTACGTCTACCGTATCCCCTCCCTCTCGTTGCCGGACTCGAAGCTGAGCAAGACGGCAACAGTCGCAAGCCTGAGCCAGTTCGAGGCGGTGCGGCTGTTTATCGACCGGGCACAAGCCGTCAGGTCTGACTTTGCCGTCACCAACCAGAGTGCACCCGCACTTGCCCAGCTGTGCTACCGATTGGACGGAATCCCTCTGGCCATCGAGCTTGCCGCAGCTCGGGTGCGCTCGCTCACCGTGGAGCAGATCAACGACAAGCTGGACAGCCGCTTTCGTCTCCTAACGGGGGGAGATCGGTCCGCACTGCCACGCCAGCAGACCCTCCGTGCTCTCATTGACTGGAGCTACGACCTCCTGAAGGAAACGGAGAAGACGCTCCTGGCGCGACTGTCCGTCTTTGCAGGGGGGTGGATACTTGAGGCCGCAGAAGCAGTCTGTGCCGGCGACGTTGTGGAAGACTGGGAGGTGCTAGATCTGCTGACAAACCTTGCCGATAAGTCGTTGATCCTCTCTGAGGAGACGTCGGGCGAGCAGGCAATGCGCTACCGAATGCTGGAGACGGTTCGCCAGTACGCGCAGGAGCGGCTCTCGGCGAGCGAGGAAGAGAGCAAGGTTCGGGAGCAGCATGTTGGCTACTTCACTGCACTCGTGGAGGAGGCGGAGCCAAGGCTGAGTGGACCGGAGCAGCTACTGTGGCTCAACCGTTTGGAGGCCGAACACGATAACCTACGCGCGGCGCTGGATCGCTGTGCGGCGGAGGTAGATGCGGCAGCGGCTCTCTCAGGCCTGCGTCTGACGGCAGCCCTGCAGAGCTTTTGGGCCGTGCGCGACTACCTAAGCGAAGGGCGTGTCCATCTAGCGCGGGCGCTGGCCCAGAGGCAGGTGGCGGAGACGGGCGCGACAGACGCACCGGGCAACGTGGCGGTAAAGCAGGCAGTGGCCCGTGCGCTAAACGGAGCCGGTACTCTCGCCTTCTTCCAGAGTGATTATGTCGCGGCGCGAGCGCACTATGAGCAAAGCCTTCCCCTCTACCGTGAGATCGGCGAACGCGGAGCGGTTCCCGCCGCGCTGATGAACATAGGCAATGTCGCCTTCTGCCAGGGCGACTATGCCGCCGCGCAGCGAGTGTGCCAGGAAAGCCTTGCCCTCTTGCGCGAGCTTGGGGACAGTGGGGCAATCCCTTCCGCACTGATGAATGTGGGTTATGCCACCTTCTGTCTGGGCGATTATGCAGCCGCACGGTCGCTCTTTGAAGAAGGTCTTGTCCTGTGCCGTGAGAGCGGCAACAAACAAGCCATTGCCGGTATGCTGGGCAACCTGGGCAATGTCGTCGGTATCCAGGGCGACTACGCGCTCGCACGGTCGCTGTTGGAGGAAAGCCTTGCGCTCCAACACGAGCTCGGCAGCAAGGGCGGTCTTGCCGACGGCCTGTACTACCTAGGTGGCCTCACGTTTCATGAGGGCGACTACCCAGCGGCAGCGGCACTCTACGACGAAAGCCTGGTTCTCTACCGTGAGGTCGGCAACCTGGAAGGTGTCCTCTACAGCCTCTCGGGCCGGGCATCGGTCCGGGCAAACAGCGAAGACCAGGTTGACGGACAGCAGGCTGCCCTACGGTGGGCGGCAACGCTCTGGGGGGCGTCGGGTGCACTGGAGGAGAGTCTGGGCGCACCGCTTCCCCCGCACTACCGGGCAGAGCAGGACATCCAAGTGGCAAAGGCCCGAGCGATGCTGAACGACGATGTGGCTTGGACAGCGGCATGGGCTGAGGGTGCGGCGCTCTCGTGGGAGCAGGCTGTAAAACTCGCACTACGCGAATAGGCTGCAGCCGAATAGTGCCCGAGAAGCCGAAGAACTAGGGTCTGTGGATGGCTGCGCAAGCTCTGGGGCTTTCATTACCGCTTAGCTTTTTGGCGTCCAGCGGTACTGATGCCGTAGGAGGCGCTCCTTTTGGATAACTTTGCCCCCCACTTTGATCGTTCGGTAAAGCTCGACATCAATCCGTCCGGGGCCAAGATGGACGACTCTTGGGGTCAAGGTGACGGTGCGACCCGGCGGGGGAGCGCCCCAGAGCGTGGCCTGAAGCGTTTGGCCGATAAACGAGTATCCGATATAAACGGGCCCACGGGTCGTGTTGGTGAATTTCAGATCCTTATCGCCGTAGGCCACCGTCGCATCGCGCCCGAGTGGCAGGTAGCTTACCGGACGGGAGTGGGGATTGACCGCATCAATGCGCAGTCCGGCAAGTGCAGCCGCGTTGAAGAGAGTTCCGGTGACCTGCGAGACGCCGCCGCCCACACCAGGAACCGTCTCCGCAGCGACAAAAACCATGGCGGTTCGGTAGCCACGTGCCTGTGTCCGTTTGCCAACGACCTCATTGAGCGAGAAAGTCTCACCTGGAGAGAGCAGCGTCCCGTCGATGCTCTCGGTGGCAATGGAGATATTGTGGTTACGCTTGGCCACCGCGCTGGTCTTTGTGGTGAAGCGAGCCAAAATTCCCTTAATTCCCTTGAGCTTCTCGACAGACAGAGCCGGCGGAGTCTTTTCCAGTGTGACCATAAAGCGCGTCGTCGT